>NZ_JBSFBM010000360.1:0-6595 GCF_053592955.1 Micromonospora sp. NPDC002411
GGAGAGCCGCTCGACGAGCAGCACACCGGCACCCTCCGCCCAGCCGGTTCCATCGGCGTCGTCGGAGAAGGACTTGCACCGGCCGTCGGGCGCCAGGCCGCGCTGCCGGGAGAAGTCGACGAACGTACCGGGGGTGGCCATCACTGTCACCCCGCCGGCCAGTGCCATGACGCACTCGCCGTTGCGCAGCGCCCGCACCGCGAGGTGCAGGGCCACCAGGGAGGACGAGCACGCGGTGTCCACGGTGACCGCCGGGCCCTCCAGGCCGAAGGTGTACGCCACCCGGCCGGAGACCACACTGCCGGCGTTGCCGACACCCAGCAGACCCTCGACTCCGTCAGCCGAGCCGAGCCGGCTGACGTAGTCGTGGTACATCACCCCAGCGAACACACCCACCTGCGCTCCCCGTACGACCGCCGGGTCGATCCCGGCCCGCTCGAACGCCTCCCAGGAGGTCTCCAACAACAGCCGCTGCTGCGGATCCATGGCGAGCGCCTCCCGTGGCGAGATTCCGAAGAATCCCGCGTCGAAGTCGCCCGCGTCGTAGAGGAAACCGCCCTCCTTGGTGTACGTGGTCCCAGGATTGTCAGGATCGGGATCGAACAACACCCCTACATCCCAGCCCCGGTCAGGGGGGAACTCCCCGATCGCGTCACCACCGCTGTCGACCAGCTGCCACAGGTCCTCGGGGGTCGTCACACCGCCGGGGTAGCGGCAGGCCATGCCGACGATCGCGATGGGTTCGTCGGCCGTGACCGCCCTGCTCACACCGGCCGTGGGGCTCTCGTCGCCACCGCCGAGAGCGGTGTTCAGGTGGTCGGCCAGGGCGACTGGGGTCGGGTAGTCGAAGACCAGGGTGGCGGCCAACCGCAGCCCGGTCGCGGCGTTCAGCCCGTTGCGCAGCTCGACGGCGGCGAGTGAGTCGAAGCCGAACTCGCTGAACGGGCGGTCGGCGACAACGGCCCGTCCGGAGCCGTGGCCCAGCACGCCGGCCACGTGGGTGCGTACCAGATCGAGCAGTTGGTCGCGGCGCGCGGCCGGCGCCAGACCGGCGAGCCGGCGCACCAGGGCGGCGTCGCCGGACGCCCGACCCGCGCGCTGCCGGGGGATCGCGCGGACCATGCCGCGCAGGACGCCGGGGACGTGCGACGGGGTCGCCGACGGGTCGAGCCGGACCGGTACGAGCAGGGCCTGGCCGTCGGGGCCGGCCTGGTCCAGCGCGGTGAGCGCCACGTCGGTCGGCAGCGGCAGCACACCGGAGCGGGCCATCCGGTCCAGTTCCGCCGGGGCGAGACCGGCGGCCATGCCGTCCGCCCACGGTCCCCAGGCCAGCGAGGTCGCGGCCAGGCCGGCGGCGCGCCGGTGCGCCGCGAGGGCGTCGAGGAAGGCGTTGGCGGCGGCGTAGTTGCCCTGCCCCGGGCCGCCGAAGACGCCGGCGGCGGAGGAGAACGACATGAAGGCGGAGAGGTCCCGGTCGCTGGTGAGTTCGTGCAGGTGCCAGGCCGCGTCGACCTTCGGTCGCAGGACGGCGGCGGTGCGGTCCGGGGTGAGGCGGTCGATCGTACCGTCGTCGAGGACTCCGGCGATGTGGACGACGGCGGTCAGGTCGGGCGCTGCGGCGAGGACCGCCGCGAGGGCGTCCCGGTCGGCCGCGTCGGCGGCCACCACCATCGCGGTGGCGCCGAGGCCGGCCAGGTCGGCGACCAGCTCGGCGGCACCGGGCGTGTCCGTGCCGCGGCGACCGAGCAGGATCAGGTCGGTGCAGCCGTGACGGGTCGCGAGATGCCGGGTGACGATCCTGCCGAGGGCGCCCAGGGCACCGGTGACCAGTACGGTCCCGGTGCCGAAGTCCGGGCCGTCGCCGGTCGGGCGGTGCGGAACGAGCCGGGGTACGAGGACAGCGCCACCGCGCACCGCGACCTGGTCCTCTCCGGCTGCGGCGATGGCTGCCAGTCGGGCGTCGTCCGGGTCGTCGCCGGGCTCGGCGTCGACCAGCAGGAAGCGGCCCGGGTTCTCGGACTGGGCGCTGCGGATCAGGCCCCAGACCGCGGCGCCGGCCGGGTTCGGGACCGTGTCGTCCGGGTTCGCGGCCACCGCCCCGGTGGTGAGCACGAGGAGACGGGCGTCGTCCTGCGCGAGCACGGCCTGCGCGGCGGCGAGCGCCTCCACCGTCACCGCGTGCGCGGCGGCGGCCTGGTCGCCCGGGACCTGCGGGACGCGCAGCACGGTCAGGTCCCGCGCGGTCGACTCCACGGGCACCGGAATCGGCGACCAGGACAGCGTGTGCAGCACCGACGGCGGGGCGTACGGCCGCAGGAGCAGGGACTCCACGCTGACCGTGGGGCGACCGAGGTCGTCGGTCAGATCGATCCGGACGGTGTCGGTGGCGGTCCGGGTCAGCCGGGCGCGGGCGGCGCTGCCGGTCTGACCGTGGCGGGTGACACCGGTCCAGGAGAACGGCACCTTGGCCTCCCGGCCGGCGTCGCCGGTCAGGCCGAGGACGTGCAGGGCGGAGTCCAGAAGCGCCGGGTGCGCCGCGTACCCGTCGGCGTCACCGTCGAGGGCCAGATCGGCGTGGAGGGTGCCGTCGGTGGCGCGCCAGGCCCCGCGCAGCCCTCGGAAGGCGGGACCGTAGTCGAGGCCACGGTCGGCCAGGTCGTGGTAGAGGTCGCCGAGGTCGAGCGGGGTCGCGCCGGGCGGCGGCCATTCGTCGGTGTCCGGGGCGGGCACTGTGGCGGGGCTGACCGTACCGGTGGCGTGTGCCGCCCAGCGGACCCCGTCGGTGGTGGCGTGCACCGCGACCGGTCGACGTCCGGCGTCGTCGGCCGGGCCGACCCGGACCTGGAGCTGCACGCCGCGTTCGCCGGCCACCACCGGGGCGGAGAGGACGAGGTCGTCGACGTGGTCGCAGCCGGCCTCGGCGCCGGCCGCGAGGACCAGTTCGAGCAGCGCGGTGCCGGGCACGACGACCGAGCTGGCGATGCGGTGGTCGGCCAGCCAGGGCACCGAGCCGGTGCTCCAGTGGCCGGTGTGTACCCGCTCGTCGTCGCTGCCGGCCAGCGGGACCATCGCGCCGAGTAGCGGATGCGTGCCGGCGCCGGCCTCGCCGACGGCGGCGGCCGGCCAGTAGCGGCGGCGTTGGAAGGCGTAGGTGGGCAGGTCGATCAACCGTCCGCCGGTCAGGCAGGGCGTCCAGTCGACAGCGACGCCGCGCACGAAAGCCTGCGCGAGGGCGGTGAGCAGCGTGGTCGGTTGGTCCCGGTCAGAGCGTTGCACTGGTACGAACACCGCGTCGCTGACGCAGTCCGCGCCCATGGCCGACAGCACCCCGTCGGGGCCGATCTCCACGAAGGTGCTGACGCCCAGGCTCTCCAGGGTGGTGATCCCGTCGGCGAACCGGACGGCCTCGCGCACGTGCCGCACCCAGTAGCCGGCGTCCTGCGCTTCGGCGACCTGCCCGGTCACGTTCGACACGATCGGGATGCGCGGCGACTCGTAGGTCAGCGTCGCCGCGACCGAGGCGAACTCGGCCAGCATCGGCTCCATCAACACCGAGTGGAACGCGTGACTCACCCGCAGCCGCTTGGACTTGAACGTCGCCGCGACGGCCGCGACCTCGTCGGCGACACCCGAGAGGACCACCGAGCGCGGGCCGTTGATCGCCGCGACGGATACCCCGTCGGTCAGCAGCGGCAGCACCTCCGCCTCGGTGGCCCGCACCGCGACCATGACACCGCCCGCCGGGAGGGCCTGCATGAGGCGACCTCGGGCGGTGACCAGCCTCGCCGCATCAGGCAGGGACAGCACCCCGGCGACGTGCGCGGCGGCGATCTCACCGATCGAATGCCCCACCAGGTAGTCCGGGGTGACACCGAACGACTCCACCAGGCGGAACAACGCGACCTCGACGGCGAACAACGCCGACTGCGTGTAGACCGTCTGGTCCAGGTCGTCACCCTCGGCGATGGCGTCGCGGATCGACCGGTCCAGGTGCCGGTCCAGCTCGGCGCAGGCAGCGTCGAACGCTTCCGCGTACACCGGGAAGGTTCCGTAGAGGGCCAGGCCCATGCCGGGGCGCTGCGAGCCCTGGCCGGAGAACACGAACGCCGTCCGGCCGGTCACCGGCACGCCGGTGACCAGAGCGGGGTCCTGCTGGCCGGCGGCGAGGGCGTCGAGGGCGGGCCGACCGAACGCCACCGCCCGGTGCGGGAGGCGGGCCCGCCCGGCGAGGGTGTACGCGGCGTCGAGCAGGTCCACGTCGCCGTCGGCCAGGAGCCGGGTGGCCTGCGCGGTCAGCGCTTCCGGGGTACGGGCGGACAGGAGCAGCGGTACGTCGACGGTCGCCTCGCGTGCCGGCCCATCGGGTGCGGGGTCCGGTTCGGGTGCCGCTTCGAGGATGACGTGCGCGTTGGTGCCGGAGACCCCGAAGGAGGAGACCGCCGACCGGTGGGGACGCCCGTCGCCCGTCCACTCGCGGGCCTCGGTGAGCAGGGCGACCGAGCCGGACGACCAGTCGACGTGCGAGGTCGGCTCGTCGGCGTGCAGGGTGCGGGGCATCAGCCCGGCCCGCATCGCCATGACCATCTTGATGATGCCGCCGACTCCGGCTGCGGCCTGCGCGTGACCCAGGTTCGACTTGATCGAGCCGAGCCACAGCGGCCGGTCGGCGGCGCGGCCCTGCCCGTAGGTGGCGAGCAACGCCTGCGCCTCGATCGGGTCGCCCAGCACCGTGCCGGTGCCGTGGGCCTCCACCACGTCCACGTCGGCGGTGGACAGACCGGCGTCGGCGAGCGCGGCCCGGATCACCCGCTGCTGGGCGGGGCCGTTCGGGGCGGTCAGGCCGTTCGACGCGCCGTCCTGGTTGACGGCAGTGCCCCGGACCAGCGCGAGCACCGGGTGACCGCGCCGGCGGGCGGTGGAGAGCCGCTCGACCAGCAGTACACCGACGCCCTCGGACCAGCCGGTGCCGTCGGCGCCCGCCCCGAACGCCTTGCAGCGCCCGTCGGCGGCGAGCCCACCCTGTCGGGAGAACTCCAGGAACATCGTCGGCGTGGCCATCACCACGGCGCCGCTGGCGACGGCCATCGCACACTCGCCGTTGCGGATCGCACCGATCGCCAGGTGCAGCGCGACCAGTGACGACGAGCAGGCGGTGTCCACTGTGACGGCCGGGCCCTCGAAGCCGAAGGTGTACGCGAGCCGGCCCGAGATGACACTGGCGGCGGTGCCGGTGAGCAGGTAGCCGGTGCTGGCGTCCCGGCCCTGCAGCAGCGTGTCGTACCCCTGGGCCGAGGCCCCCACGAAGACGCCGACCTGCTCGCCGCGGACCGTCTCCGGGTCGATGCCGGCGCGTTCCAGGGCCTCCCAGGTGGATTCCAGCAGCAGCCGCTGCTGTGGGTCCATGGCCAGTGCCTCGCGCGGCGAGATGCCGAAGAAGTCGGCGTCGAAGTCGGCGGCGTCGTGTAGGAAGCCCCCACGGTCGGTGGCCGAGCCGCCGTCCCGGTCTGTGTCGAAGAGGTCGGCCCGCCACCCCCGGTCCACCGGGACCGCGCTGATGCCCTCGGCGCCGTCGGCCACCAGTCGCCACAACTCCTCCGGGGTGCTGATGCCACCCGGGTAGCGGCAGGCCATCGCGACGATCGCGATCGGATCGTCGTCGTCCCCGGTGGCGGCGGTGGAGGGTTGGGGTGCCTCCGGGATGGCACCGCCGAGCAGTTCGTCGCGCAGGTGGGCGACGAGCGCGAGAGGGCTCGGGTGGTCGAAGGCGAGTGTCGCGGACAGCCGGAGCCCGGTCACGGCGGTGAGCCGGTTGCGCAGTTCGACGGCTGTCAACGAGTCGAACCCGAGTTCCTTGAAGGCTCGGCCGGCGACGACGTCGGACGGGGCGTGCCCGAGGACCGCGGCGACGTCCGCCACGACGATGTCCAGGAGGATCCGTTCGGCCTCGGCCGGTGCGGTGGCCAGCCGACGGCGCAGCGCGGTCGCCGCGTCGGCCGGTCCGGCGCTGCCGGCCGGGCGGGTCACACCACGGACGAGGCCCCGGAGCAGCGGCGGCGGGGTGGTGCCGGCGGCGACGGTACGGGCGAGTCGCACCGGAACGGTCAACGACTCGTCGACGCCGAGCGCCGCGTCGAGCAGCGCCAGCCCCTCACCGGTGCTGAAGCCGAGCACACCGGTGCGGTCCATGCGCCGCGTGTCGGTGTCGTCCAGCCGTCCGGCCATGCTGGTCGTGGCGGTCCACGGGCCCCAGGCGAGCGAGATCGCCGGCCGGCCCTGGGCGCGGCGGTGCGCGGCGAGCCCGTCCAGGAACGCGTTCGCGGCCGCGTAGTTGGCCTGCCCGGCCGCGCCGAGCAGCCCGGACAGCGACGAGAAGAGCACGAACGCGGCGAGCGGCTGATCCTGGGTGAGGTCGTGCAGGTGCCAGGCCGCGTCGACCTTGGGGCGTAGCACGCTGCTCAACCGGTCCGCTGTCATCGCGCCGAGGACACCGTCGTCGAGGACGAGTCGGCCGGTCGGGGTGCCGCCCTGGACTGGAAGACCAGCCTGCAGGAGCTGACGGCGGCGCTCGGGCTCGGCGTTCCGGAGTACCGGATCG
>NZ_JBSFBM010000361.1:0-6542 GCF_053592955.1 Micromonospora sp. NPDC002411
ACCATGACGGACTCGGCCGTGGTGGGGTCACTGTCCGCCCCCATCGGGGGGATCCCGGCCATACCGCCGCGATAGCGTTGCTACCTGTGAGCGCGCCGACCCGGCGGGTGCCCGGTCCGAGGCGCGTCGGGAGTCGCGTGAACGGCGGCGTCTGCGTGCGGCGGTGCTGGTGCTGGTCAGCGTCGTGCTGCTCGGCGCGGTGCCGCTCTTCTTCGGCCTCCGGACGTTGAGCCGTGATCCGGTCTTCGACAACCTGGACCAGCTCGACGTGCCGGGTTGGGCGGCGGCGAAGACCGTCGACGACGTCAGCGGCAGCCGCTGGTGTCTGCTCGACTGCCGGCTGCGGGAACGCACCGTCACCTCGGAGAAAGCCCCGGCGGAGACGGCACAGGCCTACGAGGAGGCGTTGCGGCAGGACGGCTGGCAGCCGTGGAAGGTGAGCCGCTGCCCGGAGCAGGAGACCAAGGGCAGCTACACCTGCTGGCGGCGCGACGAGTTGACGCTCGACCTGTGGGTACGCGAGCCGACCTGTGTGCCGCCGCCGGTCGACGGCGAGCCGGCCGCGCCGTCTGCCGATCCGTCGGCCGCTGCGACCGAGTGCACCGGCTCGTTGGTGTCGGTGAAGGTCCGTAACGCGATCGACGACGAGCGGACGAGGCCACAGCCGACCACCGACCCGTCACTGACCGGAGAGGATCCGTACCCGACGGTCAGCGGCGATCCGCTGGGCGAGCTGACACCCTCACCGTCGTGAGCCGGGCTCCATCACGGACGGTAGGGTCTGGGGCTGGCGGGCACGCCCGCTGCCGGTGACCGCCGACGGGGTGGCGGCCGGTACGGGTGCCATCGTTGTGCGTTCCTGGGACGTCGGGTCCTGCGGAACTTCTGCTTGAGGAGGACAGGCGTGAGCGAGCTTGGAGCGATCGCGGCGTTGATCGCGGCATCCGCGTTCGCGGTGCTGGTGCTCATCCTGACGCTGCCCATCCTGCGGCTGCGGCACACGGTTGACGCCACCACCCGGATGATCAACGACCTCAACGATCGGACCGCGCCGCTGCTCGGCGACGTGAACACGACGGTGAAGAACGTCAACGTGGCGCTGGAGCAGGTGCAGACCTCGCTCGACGGCGTGAACCTCCAGCTGGCGAAGGTCGACACGATGACCAGCCACGCGCAGAACGTCACCGCCAACGTCGCCAACCTGGCCACCGTCGTCTCCGCCGCGGCCGCCAACCCGCTGGTCAAGGTGGCCGCGTTCGGCTACAGCGTGCGGAAGGCCGCCGCGAGCCGCCGGCACGCCGAGACCGAGCGTGAGGTCCGCGACACCATCAAGCAGCAGCGGCGGGCCGCGCGGCGCGGCAACAGCTGACCCGGCCGAGGCACCAGGAAGGTAGCGAGACATGAGGCGTCTGTTCTGGCTCGGTATCGGGGTGGCCGTCGGTGTGATCGTGGTCCGCAAGGCGACCCGGACCGCCCAGGCGTACACACCGGCCGGCATCGCCAGCTCGCTGACGGAATCCGCTGGCGGCCTGGTCGAGTCGCTGCGTAACTTCGTGGAGGACGTCCGGGTCGGGATGGCCGAACGCGAGCAGGAGATCCACCAGGCGTTCGCCCAGGGCGAGGCGTTCGACGACCAGTTCGCCGAGTTGCGGGAAGACCCGCGGATCGGCGATCGAAACATCTTTCCGGAGGAACATCAGCGATGAAGACGGCGGAGATCAAGCGGCGGTACCTCGCCCATTTCGAGGCGAATGGCCACGCTGTGGTGCCGTCCGCTCCGCTGCCCGCCATCAGCGACCCGAATCTGTTGTTCGTCAACGCCGGCATGGTGCAGTTCGTGCCGTATTTCCTGGGTCAGCAGACGCCCGCGTACCAGCGGGCGGTCAGCGTGCAGAAGTGCATCCGGACCCCGGACATCGACGAGGTCGGCAAGACCAGCCGCCACGGCACGTTCTTCCAGATGAACGGCAACTTCTCCTTCGGTGACTACTTCAAGGCCGGGGCGATTCCGCTGGCGTGGGAGTTGTCCACGAAGCCGATCGCCGAGGGTGGCTACGGGCTGGATCCGGAGCGGATCTGGCCGACGATCTACCTGGACGACGACGAGGCGTTCGAGATCTGGCGGTCGGTCGGCGTTCCGGCGGAGCGGATCGTGCGGCGCGGCAAGGCGGACAACTTCTGGTCCATGGGCATTCCCGGGCCGTGCGGTCCGTCGTCGGAGCTGTTCTACGACCGGGGTCCGGAGTACGGCCGCGAGGGTGGCCCGGCGGTCGACGAGGACCGGTACATGGAGTACTGGAACCTCGTCTTCATGCAGTTCGAGCGGGGACCGGGTACGACCAAGGAGGACTACCCGATCCTGGGTGACCTGCCGGCGAAGAACATCGACACCGGCATGGGCCTGGAGCGGATGGCCTCGATCCTGCAGGGTGTGGACAACCTGTACGAGATCGACGAGGTCCGGCCGATCCTGGCGCGGGCGGCGGAGCTGACCGGCAAGCGGTACGGCGCGCACTCGGGGCATGTGGCGAGTGAGTCGCACCCGGACGACGTGCGGCTGCGGGTGATCGCGGACCACGTGCGGACGGCGTTGATGCTGATCGGCGACGGGGTGACCCCGAGCAACGAGGGCCGTGGGTACGTGCTGCGGCGGATCATGCGCCGGGCGATCCGGTCGATCCGGTTGCTGGGCTGGCAGGAGCGGGCGCTGCCCGAGTTGCTGCCGGTGGCGCGGGACTGCATGGCCCCGTCGTACCCGGAGCTGGCGACCGACTTCGACCGCATCGCGGACTACGCGTACGCGGAGGAGGAGGCGTTCCTGTCCACCCTGCGGGCGGGCACGACGATCCTGGACACCGCGATCGCGGAGACCCGCACGGCGGGTGGCAGCTCGCTGTCCGGGGCGAAGGCGTTCCAGTTGCACGACACCTACGGCTTCCCGATCGACCTGACCCTGGAGATCGCCGCGGAGCAGGGCCTCACCGTCGACGACGAGGGCTTCCGCCGGCTGATGGCGGATCAGCGCACCCGGGCCAAGGCCGACGCGCAGGCCCGCAAGACCGGGCACGTCGACCTGTCGGCGTACCGGTCGGTGCTCGACGCGGGTGGTCCGGTGACGTTCACCGGCTACAGCGAGGTATCCCGCGAGTCGACGGTGCGGGCGCTGCTCGGCGCCGACGGCCCACGTCAGGCGGCCACCGAGGGTGACACCATCGAGCTGGTCCTCGACACCACCCCGTTCTACGCCGAGGGCGGTGGACAGCAGCCCGACCAGGGCATGATCACCGTTGGCGGCGGGCAGGTCGAGGTGCTCGACGTGCAGCAGCCGGTGCCCGGCCTGATCGTGCACCGCGCTCGGGTGATCCGGGGTGAGGTGCGGGCCGGCGAGGCCGGTTTCGCCGAGATCGACACGACTCGGCGCCGGGCGATCTCCCGCTCGCACACCGCCACCCACCTGGTGCACCAGACCATGCGCAACTTCCTCGGTGAGTCGGCCACGCAGGCGGGGTCGCTGAACGCGCCCGGCCGGCTCCGGTTCGACTTCAACACCCCGACCGGGGTGTCGCCGAGCGTCCTGCGCGATGTGGAGCAGCAGGTCAACGAGGTGTTGCTGGCCGACCTGGAGGTGCACGCCTTCATCACCTCGTTGGACGAGGCGCGGCGGATCGGCGCGATGGCGCTCTTCGGCGAGAAGTACGGCGAGGAGGTGCGGGTCGTCGAGGTGGGTGACTACGCCCGGGAGCTGTGCGGCGGCACGCACGTGGCCCGTTCGGCCCAGCTCGGCCTCGTGAAGATCCTCTCCGAGTCGTCGATCGGTTCCGGCGTCCGCCGGGTCGAGGCGCTGGTCGGCATGGACGCCTTCGGCTTCCTGGCCAAGGAACACCTGCTGGTGTCCCGGCTGGCCGAGCTGTACCGGGTGCCCAACGACCAGGTCGCCGACCGGGTGGAGCAGACCGTCACGCAGCTGCGGGACGCGGAGAAGGAGCTGGAGAAGCTCCGCGCCCAGTTGGTGCTGGGCGGGGCGGCGGCGCTCGCGGCGCAGGCCAAGGACGTGCGCGGGGTCGCGTACGTGGGCACCGAGGCGCCGGAGGGTGCGGCCGGCAACGACGTGCGGACCCTGGCCCAGGAGATCCGCGGCAAGATCGACCCGGCGCGGCCGGCGGTGGTCGCGGTGGCGGCCCGCTCGAACGGCAAGGCGTCCCTGGTGGTGGCGGTCAACGCTGCCGCACGCGGTCGGGGCCTGGCGGCGTCGGATCTGGTGAAGGCGGCGTTCTCCGGGCGCGGTGGCGGCAGCCCCGACCTCGCCCAGGGCGGCGGTCTGCCGGCGGGCGAGGCGCCGAACCTGCTGCTCACCGTCGAGAAGGCGATTACCGAGGCGTGATGAACGATCACTGTCGGTCAGGGCGGGCCATGTGGCCCGCCCTGGTTCGTACCCACCCGGTGGTGACCGTCGGTGGCTGAATTGACGCGCGGTGTGCGACTGGGTGTCGATGTCGGCCAGGTGCGGGTGGGTGTCTCCCGCTCGGATCCGGACGGGATTCTGGCGACGCCGCTGGTCACGCTCGCTCGTGACCTCACCGCGGCGCCGGACGCGGTCCCGAGCGACCTCGCCGAGTTGGCCGCGTTGGTGGCCGAACATGAGGCCGTCGCGGTTGTCGTCGGCCTTCCGGTCAATCTCGCGGGTAAACACGGCCCGGCGGCTGTCCACGTGAAGGCGTACGCTGACCGACTGGTCGATGTGATAGCGCCCGTCCCGGTAACGCTCACTGACGAGAGGATGTCGACCGTGGTCGCTTCTCGTAGGCTTGCCGAGCGTGGCGTCCGAGGTAAGCGTCAACGTGCGGTTGTCGACCAGGCGGCCGCGGTGGAGATTCTGCAGAGCTGGCTGGACGCGCAGCGGAGGCGGACGTAATGATCGACGATCTGGACCTTGGGTTCGACGAGCCGGAGCGGGGGGAGAAGGGCCGGCACCGGCGCGGCTTCCGCAAGCGCAACGGCAAGTCCGGTGGCGGCCGGGGCAAGACATTCCTGGCGTTGTTGATGGCTCTGGTCCTGTTGGGCGGCATCGGCGGTGTCGCGTTCTACGGCTTCGACCGGATCCAGAACTACTTCGTCACCCCCGACTACGACGGCGCCGGAGCGGGTGAGATCACCGTCGAGATCAAGAACGGGGCGCTGCTCGCCGACATGGCCGACGCCCTGGTCGCTGCCGACGTGGTGAAGAGCCAGAAGGCGTTCATCGAGGCGGCCGAGGCCAACTCGCGCAGCAAGAACATCCAGCCGGGCACGTACAAGCTGCGCAAGCAGATGAGCGGTGCGAACGCCGTGACCGCGATGCTCGACCTGAAGAACAAGATCGTCAACGGCCTCACCATCCCCGAGGGCCGTACCGCCAAGAACATCTACAAGCTGCTCTCCGAGAAGACCAAGATCCCGGTCAAGGAGTTCGAGGCCGCCGCGAAGGACCCGGAGGCGCTCGGCGTTCCGGAGTGGTGGTTCAAGCGCGACGACGGCAAGAAGATCGTCAAGTCTGTCGAGGGCTTCCTCTACCCGGACACGTACGAGATCCCGCCGAAGGCCACCGCGGAGAGCATCCTCAAGCTGATGGTGGACAACTTCCTCTCGGTGAGCGGTGAGATGAAGTTCGCCGACCGGGTGCAGAAGGAACGCAAGGTCAGCCCCTACGAGGCGTTGATCGTGGCGTCGCTGGCGCAGGCCGAGGCGGGCAACAAGGACGACCTCGGCAAGGTTGCCCGGGTGGCGTACAACCGGGCGTACGGCGAGTTCCCGTGCAACTGCCTGGAGATGGACGTCACCGTCAACTACTACCTGGAGTCGATCGGCAAGCCGACCAAGTCGTCCAAGCAGATGACGGCGGCCGAGCTGGACGACCCGAAGAACCCGTACAACCGCAAGCTGCCCGGCATGATCCCCACCCCGATCAACAACCCGGGGAAGCAGGCCTTGGAAGGGGCGATGGCAACGCCGACGGGCAAGTGGCTCTACTTCGTGGCTATCGACAAGCAGGGCCACTCGGCGTTCGCCGAGACGTACGAGCAGCATCAGCGCAACGAGGCGAAGGCCCGGGAGGCCGGCATCATCTGACCGGCCCGGTCGACATCTGAAAGGCTCCCTTCCCGCTGACCAGAATGGTGGTCGTGTCGGGAAGGGAGCCTTTTGATGTGTGCGCGGCGACGCGGTTACGGCGCTAGTGTCAGTGACTCGTGCCCGTCCAGGAACCGGTGCGCGGGTTCAGGAACGTCCACACGCCATTGCTGTTCTGCTTACGCAGGGCGAAAGTGCGGTTGTAGCCGTAGTAGAAGTACCCGGTCTGGGTGCTGGTGTCATAACCGGTGTTCCGGTTGACCGCTCCGTACGCCTCGCCCCAGGTCTCCGGCCCGACCGAGCCGTCGATGCCGACGTTCATCACGTCCTGCCAGGTCCGGGTCTTGGCTGCGGTGTTGGAGCCGAACTCCCCGTCGATGAAGCTGGTGCCGACGTTGCCGGTCAGGTCGTCGGCCCAGACGATGGCCTGCCAGAGC
>NZ_JBSFBM010000362.1:0-6506 GCF_053592955.1 Micromonospora sp. NPDC002411
GCCACCGTCAGACCCGCCCGTCGAGGTGCTCGGCGAGGCGGGCCAACGCCAGGTCGGCGAGCGCGTCCGCGTCGAGGGCGCCGCCGGCCGCGACCACCTCGATCTCCACCGGGAAGTGGTACGCGATGACCGCGCGATCGTCCTCGGCGACCTGCTCGGCCTCCGCCTCGCTGCCGGCGGCCGGCAGCACCAACTCACCCGCGTGCACCAGGGCCAGCCCGGTACGGGTGACCCGGGCGGCACGGCCAGCACCGGTCGCCATTTGCTACCTCCGGTTGATCCTCGTGGGGTTACGGCAGGACGGACTGGTCGCCGGTCTTCGGGTCGACGGTGGCGGCCAGGCTGAAGCCGCTGAAGGTCGCCGCGGGAGCGCCGGAGATGGTGGCGGTGGTCGGGGTGGCGCTGGTGATCAGGCAGTCGCGCAGGACGAAGGACGAGAACGCCCAGTCGTCTCCGGTGTGCTCCAGCAGCGCGATGTCGAACAGCTCTCCGTCGAGGGCCAGCTTGGTGAGCCGGCCGGCGACGTCCCCGATCGCCTTGACGGTCATCGTGAAGTTCATCGACACCGGCGCGTGGATGACACCCATGTGGGTCACCTCGCACGAGTGCAACGCCTCGACGTTGAGCGAGAAGGACGGACTGAACGAGTCGATGGGGCTGATCAGCACCGTCTCGGTGCCCTTGGTGTACTGCACCGCCAGGCGGGTCTTCCACTCCATGGTCTGGTTCCTCCGGGTCAGAACTTGGCCACGAGCGTGACCAGCAGGCGGCTCACGGCCGGGCCGTACGTGACGGTGACGACCAGGTCGACGGTGCGGTCGGCCCGGGCGGCGGTGACGATCGAGGTGTCGGTGGCGGTACGGGCGACCTCGGGGATGGCGAGGATGTCCAGCACCGGGATCTCGATGGTGTAGTCGTCGATCACCGCTTGCCGCTTGAGGGGGCCGAGGATGCCGTCGACCTGGGTCTTCAGCAGCGTCATGCCGGGCTTGGTGATCCGCGCGTCGCCGACCAGGCCGATCAGTCCGGCGCGCAGCATGAACTCGATCTGGTCGAGGGTGCGCACCAGGTCGACGTGCAGCAGGCTGGCGTCGGAGGTGAACAGTCGTCCGTCGGCGAAGTGCAGGCTCTCCCCGGTGATCAGGGTCGGGTCGATGATCGGGGTGAGGTTCGCCTCGGAGAGGCCCTTGATTTCGGCCGGGCTGTACTGCTTGGCCACCGGGATGGCGACTCCACGGATCTTCTTGAGCACGATGCTGTGGTGCACGGGAAGTCCGGCCACGGCGGCCATCGCGGCGGTGGCCGCGTCACCGTCCGCGCCCCGGGCGGCGATCATCACCATCCGGCTGGTGCTGCTCTTGAGCGGGTTCGCGGTGGCGGTGATGTCCGCGACGTAGGTGGGGCTCTTGTCGGTGGCCGGGTTGACCATGGCGAACCCGATCCGCCGCTGGCCGGCCGCGGACATCGTCTCCACGTGCGCCTTGAGGGCGTGCAGTCCGGTGGGCGCGCCCGCGCCGGCGGGGTTGCCGACGCTCGACTCGTTGGCCAGCGACACCATCGTCACGTCGTCGGCGGCTTCCAGACCACCGAGCGCGGCGGCGTAGTCGTCGCCGGCGACCTTGACCCCGTACACCTTGGCCGGGCGCGGGTCCTGCAGGAACGCCAACTCCAACGAGTTGTAGAGGGCGTTGCGGACCACGTTGCCGGCCTGCCGGCGGGCGAAGTTGGTGACCGCGTCGTCGAGGGTCTCGATCCGGACCGGCGTGTTCGCCGGCGCCGAGCCCCCGTCGGCCGTGGACGGCGCCTTGCCCACCACGGCGACGACGCCCGGAGAGCGCTGGGCCAGCGGGGCCGGTGGTGGCACGATCCGGACTTCGATGAACGGGAATGCTGCTGTCGGTGCCACGGGTCCTCCCGGACGAAGTTGCTACTGGTCTGAGTTCTCAGGTCGGGACGGCGGCGAGTCCGATGCCGCTGCGGGCGAGCCACTGGCCGGCCCTCGCGAACCGGGCGGCCCGCTTCTGTGCGTCGGTGCCGGTGTCGCCGCCGGGCCAACCGTCGTCGTCGAACGTCTCGACGGGGACCACCCAGACGGCGACCACCCGGTGTCGTCGCCGGACGTCGTCCGGTGCGGGCACGTCCAGCCCCAACTCCTCGGCGCGGGCCCGCACCAGGCGGGTTTCGACGAGCAGGTCGGCCAGGGAGAAGCCCTTGTCGCGGACCAGCACGGCGGCGGCGAACGGCAGTGGACGCGGGGTGGGTGGGGCGGCCGACGGCGCGGCGTAGCGCAGCTTCACGGTGGCTCCGGCGGCCTGTCCGCGCATCCGTGTCACCAGGTCACCGGCGTTCGTGGCGCCGACACCGGCGAGCAGCCGGTCCAGGTGCGCGTCGGTGAACGCGGCCGGTTGGTGCAGCCCGGCCCGCAGCCGGGTCACCAGCCGCGTACGGCGTTCGGTCTCCAACTGCGCCGGGTCGGCCGGCAACGCGCCCAGGTCGGCGATGATCTGCGGGTCCACGTCGAAAGCGGGCACCGCCACGTCCAGGTCCTCGACCCGGTCCCGGGCGACGCTGGTGCGCACCACCAGACTGCCCCGCCACAACGCGTCGATGCGCAGCGCCGAGCCGCCGAGGCCGTGCAGGCGTACGCGCAACTCGGTACGGGTGGTTCCGCCGGAGCCCAGCCACTCCCCCTCGGCCACGGTGACGGGGGCGGCGGCGAAGCCGAGGGTCAGCTCGTCGAAGACCGCCGCGTACGGCGGCGCGACAGGCATCGCCTCGGTGTCGTACGCGGCCTCGACCAGGTGCGCCAGCGACGCCTCGTCGAAGAGCGACGCGCGGGTGCCTGGGTCGGCCAACCGCACCAGCACCCCGTCGACGAAGTCCACCGCACGGCCTCCCCGTTGCCCGCGCCGGTGCACAGTGCCCGGCTCGGCACGAGGATCGCGAAGGGCCCGTCACCCGAGCGTCACCGCCACCGTCACCGCACCCGCTCACCGCCCCGACTGTCGGGAACTGAGCACCCACACAGGCTCGGGACGGCCGTCAGGTGGTCGGGGCGTCGCGAAGGACGACGCGCAGGGGGTGCGGTGCGGTGGCGGCGAGGTCGCCGAGCACGCTGAGCAGCAGGGCGTACTGACCGGCCGGCTCGTCGACGAGCAACTCGCCGGCGTCGTCGATCAGCAGGGTGAGCGGACCGGTGTCCAGCCGGTCCCGGAGCACGTCGGAGAGGGCGTCCCAGGTGCTCCCCAGGTGAGTCGGCAGGGCCAGCGCACCGGCCAACGCGGCGAAGAGCGCGGGCCGGGTCCGGGTCGCCGCACCGTCCAGCACCACCGCGCCCTGCGCCTGCGGCGCGTCGTCGCGGCACACCGTCAACCAGTCGGGCCACCGCCGGTCGTCCTCGTCGGCCATCACGTGCCTCCTGCTGCACAACTGCGGGGCCGGCCCGGATCGACCGGCCCCGGCGTCGGTCAGAGCCGGTAGAAGTCGGTGTAGTGGTTGGGCGAGAACCAGGTCACCCCGGTGCTGCGGTTCACCACGATGCGGTACGCGTCCCGGGCGGCGCCCTGGGTACGCGGGTAGACGTCGTACTCGTTGTAGGTGGCGTTGGTGGGCAGTTGACCCTCGTAGTTGTAGAACTGGCCGCCGGCGAAGTTGGACTTCCCCCCGCTCCAGGAGTACCAGCCGCGGCTGGTCGGGAAGCCCTTCGCGGCCCAGCCCGAACGGGCGGCGCGGGCGTCGGCGCAGCGACTCATCGTGCAGGAGCTGTAGACCGCCGCCGAGGCGGAGTCGGTCAGTCGGGGGGTCACCACGGACGGACCGACCAGCGCGGCGGCGACCATGACGAGGAGCAGGGCGACTGTGGTGGTACGCCGGCGGATCGCGCCGAGCGTGACCGGCGGGGACACGAGGGTGGACACAGGCTGCCTCCAGACCATCCAGTGCATCGATCTGCGTGATTGTCAGATCGTGCCCAGTCTCGCCTCTAGCGGCCGACGCCAACACCCCCCGGCACCTCAACTGCTCCACAATGCTCGGTTAACCGAGGATGATCCTTCCCCGGATCGGCACGTCCGACCGGAAGCAGCACGAGCATCCCGACACTGACCCAGACGTACGCGTTCGCGCCGAGGAACCCCAGCGGTCCGGCCGACCCGTTGGCGAAGACCCAGACCAGCCCGCTACAGAGCACGACGTACCCGGCGACGCCCGCACGTGCCCGCCGACGGGCCGTCGGGTCGGCCGGCGGCCACGGCAGCGTGGACGCCGCGATCACCACCAGCCCCGGCACCAGCCACACCAGGTGGTGCACCCAGGTGACCGGGCTGACCAGGCACGCGACGACACCTGTCACCGCGAAGCCGGCCCGCTCGTCACCGTTGCGCACCGCCCGGCGTACCCGCGTCGCCCACACCACCAGCACGACGGCGACCAGCGCCACCCACAGCCGCTGGTCCGGGTGCGTCGGGTCGAGCCGGGCGACCACGCCCAGCACTGACTGGTTCGACACGTACGCCAGCCGGCCCACCCGGTCGGTGTCCCACAGCGCCTCGGTGAAGAACGTGCGGGTGGCGTCCGGCGCGAGCGCCGCCGTGACAGTGGTGGCGGCGACGGCGGTGCCGATGGCCGTGGCGGCGGCCCGCCAGCGCCCGCTGACCAGCAGATAACCGATGAAGACCGCCGGGGTGAGCTTGACCGCGGCGGCCAGCCCGGTCCCGACTCCGGCCAGCCGACTGCCCCGCTCCACCAACCACAGGTCCAGGTAGACCAGCGCCACCAGCACCAGGTTGACCTGCCCGAAGCTGACCGTGTCCCGCACCGGGTTCAGCCCGGCCAGCAGGCAGCACGACAGCGCGAGCGCGTACCAGCGGCTCCACCCGTGGCGTCGGGCCACCGGGTCCACGAGCAGGTGCAGCAGGAATGCGACGGCCAGCGCGGTGAGCAGCAGGTTCGCCACGATCGTCGGGTACCAGGCCAGTGCCGCCATCGGCAGCATGCTGACGGCGGCGAACGGCGGGTAGGTGAAGCCGTACCCGTTGCCGGTGGTCCACTGGTACAGGTCGCCGCCGCGTACCCAGTGCCCGACCGCACCGTGGTAGACGCCGACGTCGAACCAACCCCGGTGCCCGGGGAGCACCGCGATCGCCACCGTGAGGACGACGGCCAGCACCGCCACCGTCGCCGCCCGACGCCGGTTGGCACTCATCGGGCCACCCGCACGGCAGCCGGTGGCAGCAGCAGGCGCAGTGATCCGACAGCGAGCAGCCCGACCAGCACCCCGGCGGCGGCCAGCACCGCCTGCGCCGCGTCCGGTCCGAATCCACTGGGCAGGGCCACGAACGCGAGCACCACCGCCCCCAGCGCCGCCGCCGGCCGGGCCCGCCCGTGCGCCGCCGCCGCGATTAAGACCAGACCCCAGAGCGCGTACCAGGGCCGGGTCGCCGGGCCGAGCAGCGCCGCCGCCAGCAGCACCAACCCCAGCGCGTACGCCGGGCCGAGCCGCCGCCGATGCCACCACGCGGCGACCGCCACGGCCAGTGCGGCGACCACCCCCAGCGCCAGGCAGAGCCGCATCGGGGCGTCGCCCAGGTGCAGACCGGACCGTCCGGCCGCCCGCAGCGCCACCCGACCGAGCGCGCTCGAGATCGACCAACTGTGCCGGTACATCGGGGTGCCGAGTGCGCCGACCCACCCGTACCCCATGCCGGTGGCCCAGGTGACCGCGGCGGCGGTGCCCACCGCGACGCCGGCCGTGCGTGCCACCGAGGTCGGGAGCCCGCGGTGACGCGCGGCGAGCGAGACGACCACCAGCAGCGCGACCACCGCCGGCACCTTGACCAGCGCGGCGAGGGTGACCAGCACTGTCGCCGCGCCGTAGCGGTGCTCGAAGGCGAGGCTGAGCCCGGCCACCAGCAGGCCCAGCATCACCGCCTCGTTGTGCGCGCCGGCGATGAGATGCAACGGTACGAGAGGGTTGAGCACGCCCAGCCAGAGTGCGGCCGACGGGTCGACGCTACAGTGCCGGGCCAGCCGGGGCAGGTACGCCACCAGCAGCGCCACCCCGGCCACCGCCACCAGACGAAGGCCGAGCACACCCAGCACCAGCTTGCCGCCTGTCACACCACTGACGACGGCCGCCACGGCGAGGAACACCGGCCCGTACGGCGCGGGGGTCTGCTGCCACATCTGCGGCACCTCGGCAGCCAACGCACCACCCAACTGGGTCACCCCGTGCCGGTAGACGTCGATGTCGGCGAGGACCATCGCCCCCTGCGCCAGGTAGCTGTACGCGTCCCTGCTGAACAGCGGCGGCGCCACCAGCAGCGGTCCCGCCCAGCAGGCCAGCGTGAGCGCGGCGGACCGCCGGTCGACGACCTCGTCGGGTGCCCGCCCCGCCCACCACCAGGCGGCGACGAGGAGGGTCAGGCCGGCGTACCCGCAGATCAGCCCCGGCCCCGCGAGCTGCCGCAACGCGCTCCACCAGGCGGCGTGCGCGCCGACGGGCAGCG
>NZ_JBSFBM010000363.1:0-6478 GCF_053592955.1 Micromonospora sp. NPDC002411
TAAGGACCGTCTGGCCGATTCACCTGTGACGGACATCGACAAGATTGCCCACGTCTTCGTAACGGTTTCGCAGACCCCGCGTTCAGGCCTTCCGGATCCGGCTTCGCGGTGCCAGACGACCCGGGGGGCAGCCCCGCCGCCCCGGGCGGCGAGCGCACGGCCGCGCAGCCGCTGGGTCACCGACACGTCGCCGGCGACGGCCCGACGCAGGTCGGCGCGGAGCGGGACCGGGTCCGGCGGGAGGCCGTAGCGCGGTTGCACGCGACACTCGACCAGGGCGCGGCCGTCGAACACCGAGGCGTCCGCGGAGATCACCTCCAACCGGTGCAGGGCCAGGCAGCCCGCCACCGTGGCGAGTAGGCCCCTCCGGTCGGCCGCGGCGACCGACACCCGGTCGCCGGTCATGTGGACGACCGGCAGCGGCCCGTCCAGCAGCGCCGGGTCCGGGGTGGGCGGCTCGGGGAGTACGCCGGTGTCCAGCGCGGTGCGGACCCGGGCGACCAGCTCGGCGACGAGTCGACCCTTCCAGTCCGACCAGGCCGCCGGCCCGGTCGCCGCCGCGTCGGCACGGACCAGCGCGTGCAGCAGGTCGAGGGTGCCGGTGTCCCCCACCGCCTCGGCCACCGAGGCGATGGTGACCGGGTCGGCCAGATCCCGGCGGGTGGCCACGTCGGGCAGCAGCAGGTGCAACCGGACCAGCGTGCCGATCAGCTCGACCTCGGCGGGAGGCAGACCTATCCGGGTCGCCACCGCCTGGGCCAGTGGCACACCGACGGTGCTGTGGTCACCGGTGAGTCCCTTGCCGATGTCGTGCAGGAGCGCGCCGAGGAGCAGAAGGTCGGGGCGCTCCACGTCGCGGGCGTGCCGGCTGGCCTCGTAGGCGGTCTGCACGAGGTGCCGGTCGAGGGTGTAGCGGTGCACGGGGTTGTGCTGCGGCAGGCTGCGCAACCGGGTCCACTCGGGCAGCCAGTTGTCGACCAGCCCGTACCTGTCGCAGGTCTCCCAGGCGGGCACCAGACCGGGACCTGCGCCGAGGAGGGTGGTCAGGGCGGCCCGGGCATCAGCCGGCCAGGGCGCGGGCAGCGGCGGGCAGTACGCCGCCAGCCACTCACAGGTGGCTCGGGCGATCGGCAGTCGGGTCGCGGCCGCCGCGGCGGCCACCCGCAGGGAGAGGCTCGGGTCGGGGCGTGCCCCGATCGCCGTCCGGGCCAGCACCAGCTCACCGTCGTGCTCCACCACGTCGCGGGCCACCGGGCGACGCACGGGGCGCCCACCACCATTGCGAGAGCGGCCGGAGCGCAAGCGGTCGGCGGCCCGGAACGCGTCGTCCAACGCGTGGCTGACCGTGCGCGCGTCACCGGCGACCCGACGCAGGAGCGCGTCACCGTCCTCCACGACGACTCCAGGCTGCCGAGCGGCGTCAGACGCGCCGGGCTGGAGTTGTCGCAGCCCGAGCAGGCGTGCCACTCCGTCGCGTTCCTGGGCGACCAGCCGGTCGACCCGGCGGCCTACCTGCTGGTGCAGGGCGTCGCGGGTGTCCAGCAGGCGCAGGTGAGCCGCGCGCACGGCGGGACGCATCGCGTCGGTGATGCCGGCGGCGGAGATCGCCCGCAGCAGCCCCACGTCGCGCAGACCGCCGGCGGCCTCCTTGAGGTCACCCTCCAACAGGAATGCCAACTCGCCGTGGGCCTGCCAGCGGGCCTCGGTCACCTCCCGCAGGCCGGGAAGGTGCCGGACGGCGGTGCGCCGCCAGTGGTCGGCGGCGGTGCGGATCAGCGAGTCGGCCAACGCCCGGTCGCCCACCACCAGGCGCGCGTCGAGCAGCCCGAGGGCGACCTTGACGTCGTCCTGGGCCACGGACAGCGCCTCGGAGACGGTCCGCACCGAATGGTCGAGCCGCAGGCCCGCGTCCCAGATCGGGTACCAGACCGAGGCGGCCACCTCGTCGATGCCGGGCACCCCGGCGTGCAGCAGAACGAGGTCGAGGTCGCCGTACGGGGCACACTGCCGCCGACCCAACCCACCGACGGCGAGCAGCGCCACCCCGTCCCGCGCCGGAAGCAGGCCGCGCAGGAACACGTCGTACGCCGCCGCCCGGGAGAGCCGGGCAGCCTCTCCGATCCCCCCGGTAATGCCGACGACCTCGTTGACCAAGAGGTTCGCGTCACCGTCGGCGGCGTGCCCTGACGCGTTCTTCCTGATCAACGAGGTCATGTCGTCGTCAGAGCGCGTCTAGGCCGCGCTCGCCGGTACGCACCCGGACGACCTCCTCGACACCGGTGACCCAGACCTTGCCGTCACCGATCTTGCCCGTGCGGGCCGCCCCCACGATGGCGTCCACCACCTTGTCGACGTCGATCTCGTCGGTGAGCACCTCGACCCGGATCTTGGGCAGGAACTCGACCGTGTACTCGGCACCCCGGTAGACCTCGGTGTGCCCCTTCTGCCGCCCGTACCCCTGAACCTCGCTGACGGTCAGCCCGGCCACCCCGAGGGCGTGCAGGGCCTCCTTCACCGCGTCCAATTGGTACGGCTTGATGACCGCGGTCACCAGCTTCATGTCCAACCCCTCCATCCCAGGAACGTTAACCGGCGACCTTCTCGTTGACCGGCTCGGCGGGCTCCGCCTCCGGCTTGGCACCACTCGTCGGGCTGCCACCGGGGGTTCCGATGCCGGCCATCGCGAATGCGCCGCCCGTGCCGCCACCGGCCGGGGACAGGTCGTAGCTGCTCTCGGCGTGCTCGCCGATGTCGATGCCCTCGACCTCCGCCTCGGCCTTGACCCGGAAGCCGATCGTCTTCTCGATGACGAAGGCGAGCACCCAGGCGATGCCGAACGACCAGACGGTGACGATCAGGCCGGCGAGCGCCTGCCGCCCGAGCTGGGTCACGCCGCCGCCGTAGAAGAGCCCGTCGGAGGCACCCACCACGTCGCTGATGGCGGCGTTGACCGAGTTGGTGGCGAACAGGCCGAGCCAGAGCGACCCGATCCAGCCACCGACGAAGTGCACGCCGACGACGTCGAGCGAGTCGTCGTAGCCGAGCTTGTACTTGAGGCTGACGGCCAGCGCGCAGACGGCGCCCGCGACGATGCCAAGCAGGACGGCAGCCCACGGGGCGATGAAACCACAGGCCGGGGTGATGGCGACCAGGCCGGCGACGGCACCGGACGAGGCGCCGACCATGGTCGGCTTCCGGTCCTTGACCCACTCGACAGCGATCCAGCCGAGCACCGCCGCCGCCGTGGCGAGCTGGGTGTTGATGAAGGCGAGGCCGGCGACCGAGTCGACGGTCAGCTCGGAGCCGGCGTTGAACCCGAACCAGCCGAACCACAGCAAACCCGCACCGAGCGCGACCAGCGGAATGTTGTGCGGCTTCATGCCCTCGCGCGGCCAACCGAGCCGCTTACCGAGCACCAGCGCCACGGCCAGGGCCGCCGCACCGGCGTTGATGTGCACCGCGGTGCCACCAGCGAAGTCCAGCGCGTGGATGTCGGCGCCGATGATGCCGCCGCCCCACACCCAGTGGGCGACCGGGAAGTAGACCAGGGTGGCCCAGCCGAAGGCGAACAGCAGCCAGCCGGCGAACTTGGCCCGGTCGGCGATGGCGCCGCTGATCAGCGCGACGGTGATCACCGCGAAGACCATCTGGAAGGCCATGAACACGTAGAGCGGAACCCCGATGCCGCTGGGGTTTTCCGCCGTGGCACCCCACAGGTCGGTCTCGGCGAGGAAGGTCTTGGTGCCGAGGTACGCGCCCGGGTCGCCCCAGAAGCCGTTCACGTCGGTCCCGAAGGCGACGCTGAAACCGTAGAACCACCACAGAATCGAGATGAGCCCGATGGCGGAGAAGCTCATCATCATCATGTTGAGTACGCCCTTGGCCCGGTTGAGGCCGCCGTAGAACAGCGCCAGTCCGGGGGTCATGAGCAGCACGAGCGCGGTCGAAACCAGCAGCCACGTGGTATTGGCGCCGTCGATCGTCGGTGCTTCAGGCACGCTGGCCTCCTAAAGGGTGAAGTCCTCCTTCGCGGCTTTCCGGGGCAGCGTCGCCCGTAGGCCGGTTGCGCGGAAGCTTCGCGGCCGGCTGTTTCACCCAGGGTCCCGCGCGGGTTTCCGGTTCGTGACGGGTTGTTTCGTACGTGTCACGAACTCCGCACACTCAGCGGCATGGATGGTGGTGGATCGCCCGGACGGTGGACGTCGATGGCCGACCGGCCCGACCCATCGACCGGTCCGCTCGACGGAACCGCCCGAGCATCGACCGGTCGGCCCTCAGCGGAGGGCGTTCTCCAGCGCGTGCCGCTCGTAGTCGAGCAGCCGGAGATCGCGCATCGGTCGGCGTAGGTGGCCCTTGTGCACGATCCGGACGAACGCCGGCTCACCGGCGGCGGCCATCCGGCGGATGCCCTCGACGTGGTCCACGATCCGCTTACGGATGGTCCGGATCAGCCGGTGCCGGTCCCGGGGGATCAGCCCGTACGCGTCGGCGAAGAGCCGGAGCCGGCGGGGCCGGTCCGGGTGCTTCCAGCCCAGCGTGATCGAGTCCCGGTCGGCGAAGATCGGCACCCAGGTCCAGGCCGCGTACGCCACGTCGTAGATCCGTGCGCCGGGCGAGGCGAGGTCGAAGTCGATCAGCCCGAGGGTGCCGTCCGGCCGCCAGATCACGTTGTGCGGCGCGGCGTCGTGGTGGCAGATCACCTCGGTGTCCGGTGGCGGGGGGCCGAACGAGCGCCAGACCGCGCTCGCCGGCGGAGTGAAGCCGTACTGCGCGTCGTGGAACATCCGGAGCATCGTGGCGACGGTGACCAGCGCCTCGTCGGTCACCCAGTGCGGGGCGAGCGGGTACTCCCCGCACTCCCCCTCCAGGTACGACAGCACCTCACGGTTGCGCTCGTCCATGCCGAGCGCTCGCGGGGCGCCGGTGAAGCCCACGTACTCCAGGTGGCGCAGCAGGGCGTGCACGGACGGTGTCCACGGCCCGGCGTTGCGGCGGACCGTGTCACCGACGCGGACGACGGTGCTCACGTTGCCGCCGTGCAGCGGGATCTCCTGCGAAGTCACGTACGGTCTCCCGAGGCGCTGCGAAGGGTGGCCGGGTTCACGCCAGCCCGCGTATGCGCGGTTGTCACTGGACACCCGAGACTACGCGTCCCGTCCGGCGGCCTCGGTCCCCAGCAACGCGTCCACGAACTGCGCCGGGTCGAACGGGGCCAGATCGTCCTTGCCCTCGCCGAGGCCGACCAGCTTCACGGGGATGCCGAGTTTGCGCTGCACTGCGATCACGATGCCGCCCTTCGCGGTGCCGTCGAGCTTGGTCAGCACCACACCTGTCACGTTGACCACCTCGGTGAAGACCCGGGCCTGCTCCAGGCCGTTCTGACCGGTGGTGGCGTCCAGGATGAGCAGTGTCTCGTCGATGGGGCCCTGCTTCTCCACCACGCGCTTGACCTTGCCCAGCTCGTCCATCAGGCCGACCTTGTTCTGCAGCCGGCCGGCGGTGTCGATGAGCACGGTGTCCACGCCGGTGTCGATGCCGCGCTTGACCGCGTCGAAGGCGACACTGGCCGGGTCGGCGGCCTCGGGCCCCCGGACGGTCTCCGCCCCGACGCGCGAGCCCCAGGTCTCCAGCTGGTCGGCGGCGGCGGCCCGGAAGGTGTCCGCGGCGCCGAGCAGCACGCTGCGGCCGTCGGCGACGAGCACCCGGGCGATCTTGCCGCAGGTGGTGGTCTTGCCGGCGCCGTTGACGCCGACGACCAGGACCACCGCTGGCACGCCGTCCTTCGGAGCGGTCCGCAACGACCGGTCCATGCTCGGGTCGAGGGCGTTGACCAACTCGGCGGCGAGCAGTGCCCGCAGCTCGGAGGCCGAGCGGGTGCCGAGCACCCGGGTGCGCTCACGGAGGCGGTCGACGATGTCGCGGGTGGCGTCGACGCCGACGTCGGCGGTGATCAGGCTGTCCTCGATCTCCTCCCAGACGTCCTCGTCGAGGTGGTCGCGGGCGAGCAGGCCGAGCAGGCCCTTGCCGAAGACGTTCTGCGAGCGGGACAGCCGCGAGCGGAGCCGGACCAGCCGCCCGGCGGTCGGCTCGGGCACCTCGACGGGCGCCTCGATGACCGGCGGCGGCTCGACCAGGACGCCGGTGGACAGATCGGACTCCGGTGCCTCGACCGGCGGGCCGGCGAGATCCTCCTCTGCCCTGGTGTCGACCTCCGTGCGCGGCAACGGGGGCTCGGGTCGCCGCCGCAGTCGCGGGACGACCAGCCCGACTGTGCCGGCGATCAGCACACCGAGCAGGACCAGAGCGAGGACGAGATATTCGGCCATGCCGGAATCCTGTCAGATGCCGGCGGCCGCGTCCCAGCCACCGCACCCCGAGCGGTGCCCGGGGTCCCAGCCACCGCACCCCGAGCGGTGCCCCGCCGCATCCCTTGATCCGGTCGAGTGCGCCGGTGGTGAGAAACTGGACCGCCGCGTGC
>NZ_JBSFBM010000364.1:0-6470 GCF_053592955.1 Micromonospora sp. NPDC002411
GCAGCGGCGTGCTCTACCTGTACCGGGGTCAGGCCAACGGGCGTTTCGACGATCGGTCCGTCTACGGAACGACAGGGTGGACGTCGACCAACCGACCCTTGCTGGCCGCCGGCGATGCCGACGGGAACGGAGTCGCGGACCTCTGGGCGACCGCAGCGGACGGCAAACTCTTCTTCTACGCGGGTGACACCAACAGCGCGGGCGACCCTTCGGACGGGCCGTGGACCGAAGTGGGGACGGGCTGGCAGACCATCAGCAGGATCGCCTGACCGCAGCGGCGGTGATCGAAAGTGATGATCAGTTGGAGGTGTGGTACGCCAGGACGCCCCTGTTGATGGCCGCGATCGCCTGCCGCGCGGTGGACCGCAACTCCGGCGACGCGCCGCCGGAGTCGGCAAGTTGACCAAGGAGGTCGACCACCTGTCGCGCCCACCTGACGAAGTCACCGGCGGGCATCTCACCGTCGATCTCGTGGCCGCTGCCGAGCACCTTGGCCAGCACCTCACCACGGGCCCACCGGTAGACGGGCCAGGCGAAACCGAGATCCGGCTCCCGGGTCGCGGCCAACCCCCGCGCCGCCTCGTCGGCCTCGATCTCCCCCCACAGCTTCAGCGTCTCGTCCACCGCGTCGGCCACCGGCCCACGTGGCAGCGACGCCCGCTCGTCGACGTCGCGGCGTGCCTCGAAGACCACCACGGACACCGCAGCGGCCAACTCGGCCGGCGACAGACCGTTCCACACACCCCGGCGCAGACATTCGGCGACCAGCAGGTCGGCCTCGGTCCAGATCCGGCCGAGCATCCGCCCGGCATCGGTGACCGCACCGTCGCGGGCCAGGTAGCCACGGTCGGTCAACAGCGCCACGATCCGGTCGAAGGTCCGGGCGAGCGATCCCGTCCGCCCGGACACCCGCTCGCGCAGCTCCTCCGTGTCGCGCTCCAGCCGGCGACGCCGCTCCGCCCAGCGGGCGTGCTCCTCCCGTTCCGGGCAGGCGTGGCAGGGGTGGTGCCGCAACTCGGTGCGGAGCTGGGTCAGCCGGTGGTCCTCGCCGGTCACCTGGCGGGAACGGCCACCCCGTCGGCCGCTGTGCCGGTCCAGGCCGGTGCCGCTCACCTCAGCGGCGAGATCCCGTCGGGCAGCCGGTGAACGGTGGTTGAAGTGCTTGGGCACCCGGATTCGCGCCAGGACCTCCGCGGGGGTGGTGAAGTCGCCGGGGCTGACCCGCCCGGCCCAGCGGTCCTGGGTGAGCACCAGCGGCCGGGGCTCACCGAACCCGCCGGTCGCCGGGTCCAGCACGACGGCCAACCCGGCCCGACGGCCCGATGGCACCCGGATCACGTCGCCGACGCGCAGCCGCTCCAAGGACGCCACCGCGGCGGCCTTGCGCTGGGTCTGCCCCTGCCGGGCGATGGCCTTCTCCCGGTCGGCGATCGCCACCCGCAACGCGAAGTACTCGTCGAAGTCGCCGTGGTGGCAGGCGGCCTCCGCGCCGTATGCCTCGATCGTCTCGGTGTTGCGTTGCACCTGCCGCGCCAGGCCGACCACCGACCGGTCCGCCTGGAACTGGGCGAACGAGGACTCCAGCAGGGCCCGGGCCGGCTCCGCGCCGACCGTGCCGACCAGGTTCACCGCCATGTTGTACGAGGGTCGGAAGCTGGAACGCAGCGGGTAGGTGCGGGTGGACGCGAGCCCCGCCACGTGCCGGGGGTCGGTCTCCGGGGACCACACCACGACGGCGTGCCCCTCCACGTCGATGCCGCGGCGGCCGGCGCGGCCGGTGAGCTGGGTGTACTCCCCCGGCGTCAGGTCGACGTGTGCCTCGCCGTTGTACTTGACGAGGCGTTCCAGCACCACGCAGCGGGCCGGCATGTTGATGCCCAGCGCCAGGGTCTCGGTGGCGAAGACCGCCTTGACCAGGCCTCGGACGAACAACTCCTCGACGATCTCCTTGAACACCGGCAGCATGCCGGCGTGGTGGGCGGCCAGCCCACGCTCCAGGCCGTCGAGCCACTCCCAGTACCCGAGCACTGTCAGGTCCTCGCCGGGGATGGCGGTGACCCGGGACTCGACGACCCGGCGGATCTCGGCCCGCTCCTCCGGCGACGTCAACCGCAGCCCGGCGGCGAGGCACTGCTGCACAGCGGCGGCGCAACCGGCCCGGCTGAAGATGAACAGGATCGCCGGCAGCAGACCCTCCCGGTCCAGCCGGTCGACGATGTCCGGGCGCAGCGGACCCCGCCAGCGCGGGCCACGACGGCCGGCGCCCGGCCCCGCGCTGCGGCCCTCGCCCAGCTCCAGCCGACGCGCGGTCTCCCGGGTGTAGCGCAGCAACTCCGGGTGCACGTCGTGCTTGCGGGCGGCGTCGGCGTCGTGGAACAGGTCGAACATCCGCTTGCCGACCAGCATGTGCTGCCACAGCGGCACCGGCCGGTGTTCGCTGACCACCACCGCCGTCTCGCCGCGTACGGTGACCAGCCAGTCGGCGAACTCCTCGGCGTTGGAGACGGTCGCCGACAGCGAGACCAGGGTGACCGAGGCGGGCAGGTGGATGATCACCTCTTCCCACACCCCACCACGGAACCGGTCGGCCAGGTAGTGCACCTCGTCCATCACCACGTACGCCAGGCCCTGCAGGGTGCTGGAGCCCGCGTAGAGCATGTTGCGCAGCACCTCGGTGGTCATCACCACCACCGGCGCGTCACCGTTGATCGCGTTGTCGCCGGTGAGCAGCCCGACCTGCTCGGCGCCGTACCGGGCGACCAGGTCGTGGTACTTCTGGTTGGACAACGCCTTGATCGGCGTGGTGTAGAAGCACTTGCGCCGGGTCGCCGGGGTCGCCGCGTCCTCACCCGCCGGATCGTCGGGCCGACCGCGCAACGCCAGGTGGACGGCGAACTCACCGACGACGGTCTTCCCGGCGCCGGTCGGGGCGCAGACCAGCACCCCACTGCCCCGCTCCAGCGACTGGCACGCCTCCCGCTGAAAGTCGTCGAGGTCGAACCCCAGGTCGAGGGCGAACTCGTCCAGCGCTGGAAACTGTGAGGCCTGCGCGGCCCGGCGACGGGCCTCCGCGTACCGCTCGGCGGGACTCGACATGCGACCAAGATTAGTGCGTGCCGGGACACGACACCCCACAAGGCCGTCCCGAGGTGCCGTCCGGGGCGGTCGGTAGGGTGCACGGCGTGCCGGACCATGCCGAACCGCCCCAGACTCGTCCGCCGGGCAACGCCGAGGCCGCCGCCCCCCGGGCGTCCCGACGGCCCGTGAAGGCGGTGCTCTTCGACTTCCACGGCACCCTGGCCCAGGTGGAGGAGCCCCGGCGGTGGGTGCTGGAGGCCGCCACCGCGTGCGGGGTCACCCTGGACCAGGTCCGCGCCACCTCGCTGGCCGACCGGCTGCTGACGGCCGGGCGGGCCGGCGGGCCACTGCCGGCGCGGGTGCCACCCCGACTGGCCGAGTTGTGGGCCGACCGGGACCTCTACCAACACGCCCACCGGGGCGCGTACACCGGGCTGGCCGAGACCGTCGACGCCGGCATCGAGGGCTTCGCCGACGCGCTCTACGAGCGGCTACTGACCGCCGATGGCTGGCTGCCGTACGCGGACACCGCGCCCACGCTGACCGCGTTGCGCGACGCCGGGGTGCCGGTCGCCGTGGTCAGCAACATCGGCTTCGACCTGCGGCCGCACTTCGACGCGTGGGGGTTGACCGGCCTGGTGGACGCCTTCGTGCTCTCCTACGAGGTGGGGCGCTGCAAGCCCGACCCGGCGATCTTCTGGCGTGCCTGCGGAATGCTCGGCGTCGACCCGGAGCAGACCCTGATGGTCGGCGACACGCCCGCGGACGCGGGAGCGGTGGCCGCCGGCTGTTCGGTGCTGGTGCTCCCGGCCGCCGAGCCGGGCCGCGAGAACGGGCTGGGCGCGGTGCTCGACCTCGCCCTGCCCGCCTGAACCACGGTTTCCGTGCCGTCAGCCGGGAATGTGAATCACCGGTAGCTCGCCGTCGCCGTACCGGTCTTCCCCGGTGAGGATCGAAGCGTCGTGTTCGAGGACGGCCAGCGCCGTGGTGGCCAGATCGGCACGGCCCGTCACCGTGCGCCAGAAGCTGAGTTCGTGCCAGGAGTGCCCCTCGGTCGAGAGCACCTCACAGGCGTCCAGGTCCAGCAGCCGGTGCAGGGTCGCTCGTTCCTTCGGGTCGCTGACGATCGCCAGGGCTTCCGCAGCGGTCACGGCGGTGACGCCGAACTTGTTGCGGTCCTGAATGACCTCGTGCAGCGGCTCCCCGACATGCACCGACCCCGCCAGGTACGCCAGCAGCGCCGACCGGTCCAGCACGAGCCGCACCGGGCGGTCGTCCTCGGGGCTCACGCGGCCGGTTGTTCGAGCGTCCCGGCGGCGGCGTCCAACGCGTGCTGGCGGACCCGCTCGCGAAGGGCACTGCGGCGCTCCGGCGACCAGTCGGCCTCCACGGCGGCCCGGCGGGCGCGCGCCTCGGCCACGCCCTGCTCGGTGATCGGAATGCCCTGGTGGGCCAGCTCCGCGTCCAGGGCATCCAGCCGCATCCGGTCACGGACGGCCTGGGTGATGTAGGCGCTCGCGTTGGACTCCCGCTCCAGGCGCTCGGCCACGTCAGGTGGCACGGAGATCGACAACTTCCGCATCGCGCTAGTCATACCAGGGACCGTACGCCGGTAGCACCACGTTGGCGAACATGTGCGCCGTGTCGGCGACGAACGTCCCTTTCCACGAGCCGAACGACAAAGGTCGCGTTCGCGCAGGTGGACACCGCCGCGAGGTAGGCGAAGCTGAACGCCTACCGTCGTGCCGGTGACCGAGATCCTGCTGCCCACGCCACCGCCGACCGACACGCCATCAGCCCGACACGGTGGCGTCGTCGCCGTGGGGCTGGTGCTCGGCGGGGCGCTGTCGGTGCAGTTCGGCGCCGCCGTGGCCGCGTTGCTCTTCCCGCGTACCGGGGTGGCCGGCGCGGTCACCCTGCGCCTGACGATCTCGGCGGTGCTGCTGCTCGCGGTGTGCCGACCCCGACTGCGCGGACACGACCGGTCGGCCTGGCTCGCGGTGGGCGCGTTCGGGCTCGCGCTGGCCGGCATGAACTCGCTCTTCTACCAGGCCATCGAACGCATCCCGCTGGGCCCGGCGGTGACGCTGGAGGTCCTCGGCCCTCTCGCACTGTCGGTGTTCAGCGCCCGACGACTGGCCAGCTGGGCCTGGGCGGGCCTGGCCCTGGCCGGGGTGGCGCTGCTCGGACAGGGTGGCTTCGACCGACTCAACCCGGTCGGGGTGGCCTTCGCGTTCGGCGCCGGCGCCATGTGGGCCGCGTACATCGTGCTCAGCGCGCGGGTCGGCGGCCGGTTCCCGGGCGCGGACGGGCTGGCCCTGTCGCTGACCCTCGCCGCGCTGGTCACGCTGCCACTGGGCATCGTCGACGGCGGCGCGGTGCTGCTCGACCCGCCGGTGCTGGCGCTCGGTGCCGCCCTCGCGGTGCTCGCCTCCGGGCTGCCCTACACCCTGGAACTGCTGGCGCTACGGCGGATGCCCACCGCCACCTTCGCGGTGCTCATGAGCCTCGGCCCGGCCGTCGCCACCCTCGCCGGCTGGCTGGTGCTGCGGCAGGAGCTGACAGTGCTGGAGTGCGTCGCCATCGCGCTGGTCATCGCTGCCAGCATCGGAGCGGTACGGGTCAACGCAGCAGCCGCACGGCCCCCGGGACGGCGCTGATCGTCACCGGCAGACCCAGGGAACGTTCCCCGTCGGCGTACGTGGTGATGCCCTCGGCGGCCAACTCCACGGTACGGGCGCGGTAGCTGCGCACGAGCGGGTGGCTGACGTGGGTGCCCTGGTAGATGCGCGGCTTGACCCGGATCAGGGTCCGTCGGTCGACCCGACCCGCCACCACCACGTCGAGCAACCCGTCGGTCGGGTCCGCGTCGGGGCAGATCCGCATCCCGCCGCCGTACGTGGGGCAGTTCCCCACCGCCACCAGCACCGCGTCCACCTCATGCGGCACCCCGTCCAGGCGCATCGTGTAGCGACGCGGGCGCAGCCGGGCCAGCTCGACGACGATCGCCAGGTCGTACCGGCGTGGGCCGCGTGGCCAGCGCATCCGGTTGGCCCGCTCGTTGACGATCGCGTCGAACCCGGCGGCGAGAACCGCCCCGTACCAGCGCTCGGTGCCGTCCACACCGCTCATCCGGGCCAGGTCGACGGTGTGGCGGCGGCCGTCGCGCAGCGCTGACGCGATCACGTCCGCCGCCGCGAGCGGATCGGCCGGGAACCCGGTGTCCAGTGCGAAGTCGTTGCCGGTGCCGGCGGGGATCGGCCCGAAGGGCACGTCGGTGCCGGCGACCGCCTGCAAGGCCTGGTGCACGGTGCCGTCCCCACCGATCGCCACCAGCGCTCCCGCGCCGTCCGCGACCGCCGCACGGCACGCCGCCTCCGCCTCGCCCGGCC
>NZ_JBSFBM010000365.1:0-6452 GCF_053592955.1 Micromonospora sp. NPDC002411
ACGGCCGCGTCCGAGTCGACCAGGGTGCCGTCCATGTCGAACAGCACCGCGCCAATGCCTGCCAGTTCCACGCTCACGCTCCAGTTGTTGCTCGCACCGCGAGGATAGGTCCTCAACCATCCGCCGCGCGGGAGGCGTTCTTCTCACCGAGGGGGTGGGCATGACCGAGACGTTCCACGAGTTCGTGGTGCAGCGTTCGCCGGCCCTGTCCCGGACCGCCTACCTCCTCACCGGCGACCACCAACTCGCCGAAGACCTCGTGCAGACCGCCCTGGCGCGCACCTACCGCCACTGGCGACGCATCCGCGACGGCGACCCGGAGGCGTACGTCCGCCGGGTCATGTACCACCAGCAGGTCTCCTGGTGGCGACGCCGACGCCTCGCCGAACGACTCGAAGCCGAGCCCACCGAACGGGCTGGTGGCGACCACACCGACACCACCGCCCTGCGGCTCACGCTCACCGCCGCGCTGCGCCACCTCACCCCCCGCCAACGGGCCGTCATCGTGCTGCGTTACTACGAGGACCGCACCGAAGCGCAGGTCGCCGACCTGCTCGGCTGCTCTGTCGGCACCGTCAAACGCCACGCCCACGACGCACTGCGCCGACTCCGAGCGGTCGCTCCCGACCTGCTCGACGCCACCGCGGAGAGGAGCACCCGATGACCGCCCGGCTCCGCGACGCGCTGCGTACCGCCGCCGAGAACGTGCCCACCTACCCGGTGTACGAGCGCGCTCTCGCCACCGCCCGTCGCCACCGTCGGCGCCGGGTGGGCGTCGGCGCGGCGGTGTTGGTGCTGCTCGCGTTGGCCGGCGTCGTGGTGCCGCTGACCCGTACCCCTGGCCTCGACGTGGCCGCCACCGCGAACGCCGCGCTGCCCGACCACATCGCCCTGCCGCCGCTCGGCACGCTGCACGTCACCGACCGCCCCCGGCTCGGTCCCGCGTCGGTCGTCTTCGACGGGCCCGCACCGCGTCTGCACGGCTGGAACGACGTGAACGTCGTCGGTGTGGTCGGCGCGGACTCCGACCGCTACCGGATCATGCGGATCGGCGGTGAGTCCGTGGCGGGCAGAACCGTGCACCTCTCCCCCGACGGCAGGTACCTGGCCCGGCCGGACGGAGTCCAGGACGATCCCCCGGGTGTCGAGGTCGTCGACCTGGTCACCGGGCGGACCCAGCGGCTCTCGTCGCCCGTGGACCGCAGTGTCTGGAGCACACCTGTCGGCTGGTCCGCCGACGGCGGGTCGCTAGTGGTCAGCGACGAGGTGCCGGTCGCGTTCGACGGGGCCACGTACACCACAGTGCTGAGCGCGGTAACAGTCGCCGGTAAGCGGTGGACCAGGTTGGCCGCCGGCGCACAGGAGGCGTACGTCGGCTCGACCGTCGCCGCCGCCCCGGGTCGGCTCGCCTATCAGTACGGCCGCACCGTCGCCGTGACCGACCTGGCTGGTCGGGAGCTCTCCTCGTTCGTACTGCCCGACGGCACCTGGCTGGCCGGCAAGGGCGCGTGGCGACCCGACGGCACGAACCTGACACTGGCTGCCCGTGGAACGACCACCACCGAGTGGACTCTGCGCCAGGTCGATCCCGCCAACGGACGGGACGTCGGTCCGCTGGCACTGCCGGCCGTGTCCGGGGTCGTCTCCATCCGGCTGCTCGGCTGGGCCCCGGACGGGTCGGCGCTGGTGGCGGCATACCTGCCGGACCCCGTCGCCCCCGACCTGCCGCTGGAGGAGCAGTCGAACCCACCCACGAGCGACCAGCGCGTGCGCACCGTGCGGGTGCTGGCGCTGACGCCCGGTGCCACCGCGCCGCGAACCGTGCTGACCGCGCCGGACCAGGTGATCGCCGTCGACGTCGCCGACCAGGTGATCCGCAGCGGACGCGTCCGCGACGCGCAGCCACCCGGCGGGGTGGGTGGACGGTTCTGGTTCTGGACGGGTCTCCTCACGGTGCTGGTCACCGTGGGCCTGCTGTATGTGAGCCGCCAGCGGATCGCGCTGTGGCGCGACGATCGGCGGATCAGGCGGGCGCGTCGAACTGGTGGGTGAGAGGCATCACTCGCCCCCGTCCAACACCGGGCGTACCGCGTCGACGAACGAGATCCGGTGCTTCGTCCGTGCCTCGATCGCGGTGATCCACCGCTCCCGGTGCCGCTCGCGTAGCGGCGTCGCCGCGTCGCCCGGCAGGTCACGGAAGCGGCGCTGGTCGGCGTATTCCAGGCTGAGGCTGGTCAGCACTGACCGGGCCACCGACTCGACAGCCGCCGGGCCCTCCAGCAGGACCAGGTTGTACGCCTCGTCCACGGCGCGCATCGCCGCGTACGCCTCGTCGTAGCCGGGCACCGGCTCACTCCCGCCGGCTTCGAGCCACCGGCGGTCCAACTGCCGGTACGCCTGGTCGCAGGCGCTCAGGAATCCGACGTACGCGTCCCGGCGAAGCTCGTCCCGGCGCGTCGCCCGACGCTCGACGCTCTCCTGCCGGGCGACGGTGAGCTGGTGGGCCAGTTGCCGGCGGGTGCTGAGCGCGCCGACCAGCCCGGTCAGGCCGGCGGCGGCCAAGGTGGACAGTGAGGTGATCAGCGCGACGGCGACGGTGTCCTGCACCCGCCCATCATGGCGGTGCCCGGAACGAGGGTCGCCGCCCGGTGGCGCGACGCGGTGGGTCAGCCTTCAGGCGTCAGGGCAGTTCGTAGCCCGCTTCCTCGACCGCGGCCCGCACGTCGACGATGTCGAGGAAGCGGTCACTGTTCACCGTGACGGTGTCGTTCTCGACATCCACCACCACGGCGGTGACGCCGGGGATTCGCTCGATCTCCTCGGTGACGAAGCCTGCGCAGTGCCCGCAGGCCATGCCGACCACGCGATAGGTTCGGACGCTCATGTCGCCACCCGATCCTGGTTACCGGCCTCGACGGGAACCGAACGGGTGAGCATGTGCGCCCGGCGCATTCGCCCGTCGACAGCGAACTGCCCGAAGAAGTGGACCTCCACACTGCCTGCCCGCTTCGAGGTCTGGAAGTGCAGCGTGTAGCGGGCGGCGACCCGGTTCCCGTCTGCTATCGCCTCATGCACCTCCCACCGGGCGTTTGTCTGGTGCTTCCGCGCCGGGCGGGTGTGCGCGATGAGCTTGGTGCGGTCCATCAGGTTGCCGTCGGCGAACTGCACAATGTCGGGCGTGTGGTAACGGTCGACAACCACTGCCGGATCCTCGTCGCCGCGAACCAGGTCGTTCATGAAAGAGGTGAAGAAGTTTGCGATGAACTCCTTCGGACTGACGCCCTCGAGACCGCCCATGCCACCCACCGATCAGCTCGCGATGAGACCAATCTTTACAGCTTGTAAAATATCGTCCTCCTACAAATTTGACAAGGCGTAAGAGATGACTGGCTCAGCAGACCGCCACCGACGTGCCGACGCCCGCCGCAACAGCAGCGCGATCCTCGACGCGGCGGTCCGACTACTCGACGCGCAGCCCGACGCGAGCCTCGACGCCATCGCCAGCGCCGCCGGCGTGACCCGGCAAACCGTCTACGCCCACTTCCCGTCCCGCGAGCACCTGATGGCGGCCGTCGTGCGACGGATCACCGACGAGGCCGTCGCCGCGATGGACGCCGCCGAACCCGACGACGGATCCGCCACGGACGCGCTGATCCGCGTCCTCGAAGCCGGCGCCCAGACCGCCGGACGCTATCCGGTTCTCATCCAGCAGATCGCGTCGCTTCCGGTGAGCCCGAACGTCGACGAGGAACGCCACGCACCGGTCGCCGAACGGATCAATCGCGTGATTCGGCGCGGTCAGGCGAGCGGCGAGTTCGACAAAGGACTGCCAGCCGGCTGGTTGGCCACGATCACCATCAAACTCGGCCACGCCGCGGGCGAGGAGGTCGACGCCGGCCGCATGTCTCCGGCCGAGGCCGCCGAGGCGCTGCGTACCGCCCTGATCAGGATGCTGCGCCCCGGAGCATGACCAGGTGCGAGCAGTGCGACATCCTCCCGCCGGTGAAGGCAAGCCGGCGGTGCTTCGACGCGGCTGGTTCTCGGCAGATGGTGAAGGGTGGGCGCGGCAGGTTTCGAACCTGCGACCCCCCGCTTGTAAGGCGGGTGCTCTCCCACTGAGCTACGCGCCCGGATCGCCCGTGCGGCGGGCCGGTGGCTGGCAAGCTTACCCTGCCCGTCGCCGACCCGGGCGCACGGCGTACCCCGGTCAGACTGTCGCTTCGGCGATGGCCTTGCGCCAGGCCAACTGGTCGCGGGCCTCGCCCGGGCCGTTCATCTCGGCGAAGCGGACCACGCCGGTCCTGTCGATGACGAAGGTGCCCCGGTTGGCGAAGCCGGCGACGTCGTTGAAGACCCCGTACGCCTGGGCGACGCCGCCGTGCGGCCAGAAGTCGGCCAGCATGGGGAACTGGTAGCCCTCGCGGTCGGCCCAGATCTTGTGGCTGTAGACCGAGTCGACGCTGACGGTCAGCACCTGGACGTCGTCGTTCGCGTACTCGTCGAGGTTGTCCCGCACCTCCCGCAACTCGCCCTGGCAGGTGCCGGTGAACGCGAGCGGGTAGAAGACCAGCAGGACCGCGCGCCTGCCTCGGAAGTCGGAGAGCCGGACCTCCTGGTTGTTCTGGTCCTTCAGCACGAAGTCGGGCGCCTCGGCGCCAACCTCGATGGGCATGCGAACACTCCTCGGCTCGGTCAGGGGGACGGCACCAGCCTGCCGCCCGGCGGTGCGGACCGCCGGGCGCGCGAAGCGGGGTGGGCTACTTCTTGGCCTTGGCCCCTCGGCGCAGCACCAGTCGGGCCCCGCTCCAGTCCCGACCGGCATTGACGGTCGAGGTCTGCTGGAGGCCTGCGGTGGGCGCGGACTCCGCGACCTCACTCGGCTCGACGTGCCCGTCACGCCCCGCCTTCGGGGTGAGAAGCCACACGACGCCGTTGTCGGCCAGCGGGCCCAGGGCATCGACGAGAAGCTCGAAGAGGTCACCGTCGCCTTCCCGGTACCAGACCAGCACCGCGTCGACCACCTCGTCGGTGTCCTCGTCGACCAGATCTCCACAGCGGTCGGTCAGGGCGTCTCGGAGATCCTGGTCGACGTCGTCGTCGTACCCCATCTCCATGACGACCATCCCCGGTTCGATCCCGAACCGGTCCGCCAGGCTGCGTACCCCGTCGGCGGCCTGACCAGCGGTCGCGCTCACTGTCGCGTGCCTCCTCATCTCGTACCTGCTCGCGGCGTCGGTGCGACGCCGTCAGGCAAAGTCCACACAGTTGTGGGTCCCCGCGCAAGTGGCGCACCGGGTGGAACGGAATTTACCGTGCCAGCAGCGTACGGGCACCGTCGGTAATGGCGTCCGTGGAGACCAGAACGTGACGCGCTGCCGGACCTAATGGTACAAACGAGTCAACTCCGGCTACTCGTCGCGCTGCACCGACGTATCCGGCGTCGACCAGAGCGGCGATCACTCCCTCGCCGACCCCGCCGGATCGGCGAGTCTCGTCCACCACCAGCACCCGGCCCGTCGCCGAGGACTCGCGGATGATGTCGGCCACCGGCAGCGGGGCCAGCCAGCGCAGGTCCACGACCCGGGTGCCGACCCCCTCCTCGGCGAGGACGGCCGCAGCCCGCAGCGACATCCGCACGCCGTTACCGAAGGTGATGATGGTCAGGTCGTCCGCCGACCCGACCCGGTAGACCCGGGCCCGGCCGATCGGCACGTGCCCGGCGACCCACGCCCCCGGCTCCGGATAGCCGGCCAGCCACTCCCCGTCACCGTCGGCGTACAGGTCGCGGGTGTGGTAGAGCGCGATCGGCTCCAGGAACACGCACACACTGCCGTCGACCGCCGCGCTGGCCAGGCAGGTCCGCAGCATGGGCGCGGCGTCGTCCGGCCGCGCCGGCACCGCGACCACCAGACCCGGCACATCCCGGAGTACGGCCACCGAGTTGTCGTTGTGGAAGTGCCCGCCGAACCCCTCCTGGTACGCCAACCCGGCCACCCGGACGACCATCGGGTTGCGGAACGCCCCCTGCGAGAAGAACCGCATGGTGGCCGCCTCACCGCGCAGCTGGTCCTCGGCGTTGTGCAGGTACGCCAGGTACTGGATCTCCGGCACCGGCAGCATGCCGGCCAGCCCTGCGCCCAGCCCCAACCCCAGCACCGACGTCTCGTCGAGCAGGGTGTCGAAGACCCGGGCCGGCCCGAAACGGTCCCGCAGCCCCTTCGTCACCCCGTACACGCCACCCTTGGCGGCCACGTCCTCACCGAACACCGCCATCTGCGGGTGGTCGAGCATCCCGTCGGCGAGCGCCGCGTTGATGCTCTGCGCAAGGGTCAGCGGACCGGTCAGCTCCGGTGGCTTGCCGCCGAACGCCTCCGCCCGGGCGCCCGCGCCCGGGCCTGCACCACGCCCTCGAAGCCGGTGTAGTAGGAGCGCTCGCGGCCGTACTTGTTGCG
>NZ_JBSFBM010000366.1:0-6438 GCF_053592955.1 Micromonospora sp. NPDC002411
GGGAGAACCGGGCCGACGAGCGTCTCGTCGCGTTCGCGCAGGTGCGTGACCTGACCGAGCTTCGCGAGCAGGACGGCCGTCTGGTCGCGCTGCCGGGAGGGAGCATCCCGGCCGGTCACGGAGACGGCACGGTCGCACCGGTCAGACCAGCGTGGACGCGGGGCCGGCCACCATTGCGGAGAAGGACAGCCGGTGGCCACCCGCGCCGCAGGCCCGGCGTCCCTGGCCTGATCTTCGCCGGTAGGTCACCCGCGCTCCACCAGCGGCGGGCATACTGCGTCGCGTGCTGACCCGATCCGGCTACCTCGACGCGCCCGCGCCGCTGGCGTTCGCCCACCGCGGCGGCGCCGCCGACGGCGACGAGAACACCACCGAGGCGTTCGCCCGGGCCATCGGGCTTGGTTACCGGTACGTGGAGACCGACGTGCACGCCACCGCGGACGGCGTCGCGGTGATCTTCCACGACCCGACGCTGCAGCGAGTCACCGGCGAACCGGGGCGCATCGCCGAGATGAGCTGGGCAGACCTCGCCTCGGTACGCGTCGCCGGCGCCGCCGTCGTACCCCGGCTCGACGAGGTCCTCGGCGCCTGGCCGCAGGTCCGCTTCAACATCGACGTGAAGGCCGACGGCGGCGTCGAGCCGACGGTCTCGACCGTGACCCGGGCCGCCGCCGGCGAGCGGGTGCTGCTCGCCTCGTTCAGCGACGCCCGCCTGACCCGGATGCGCGCGCTCACCGAGGGGCGGGTCGCCACCAGCCTCGGCATGCGGGGCGTCGCCCGGCTACGCCTCGCCTCCCTGCACGGACGCCCACTGCGGCTGCCCCCGTCGGTGGTCGCCGCGCAGGTGCCGCCCCGCTACGGGCGGGTGCCGGTGGTGGACCGCCGGTTCCTCGACTACTGCCACCGGATCGGCCTGCAGGTGCACGTCTGGACGATCGACGAACCCGCCCAGATGCACGACTTACTGGATCGTGGCGTGGATGGCATCATGACCGATCACGTCGGCGTGCTGCGCGACGTCTACCGCAGCCGCGGCCACTGGGCCGCCTGAGCCATTCCAAGGACCCCCGATGGCCGAGACCGTGACCCCCACGGTGGACGACACTCCGCCTCCCGCGAGCACCCGCCGGGAGCGTCGGGGCTGGTACATCTACGACTGGGCCAACTCCGCGTTCCAGACCACCGTCATCACCGTGTTCCTCGGCCCGTTCCTGACCACCGTCGCCGAGGTGGCGGCCGGCTGCGAGCTGGGCGCGGACTCGTGCGACGGCTTCGTGTACCCGCTCGGCATCAAGGTCGCCGCCGGGTCCTACTACCCGTACCTGATCTCGCTGTCGGTGTTCCTCACCGTGTTCGTGCTGCCGGTCATCGGGGCGATCGCGGACCGGTCGGCGCACAAGAAGCGGCTGCTCGGCGGCGCCGCGTTCACCGGCGCCGGCGCCACCATCGCGATGGCGTTCGTCACCGGCGACCGCTACCTGCTCGGCGGGGCGCTCTTCCTGGTCGCCAACATCTCCTTCGGCGCCGCGATCGTGGTCTACAACTCGTTCCTGCCGCAGCTCGGCGGCCCCGACGAACGCGACGGCATCTCCAGTCGCGGGTGGGCGCTGGGCTACCTCGGCGGCGGTCTGCTGCTGGCGCTCAACCTGGTCGCGATCACCCTGCTCGACGACGGTGACAACCCGCAACGCACCCTGGACCTGGCCCGCTGGTCGATCGTGTCCGCCGGAGTCTGGTGGGCGCTGTTCACGCTGGTCCCGCTGCGGTGGCTGCGCGAGCGCCCGTCGGCGGCGGCGCTGACCGGTGGCGGCAACGTCCTCACCGACGGGTTCCGCCAACTCGGCCGCACCGTCCGCGAGATCAAGGCGTACCCGCTGACGCTGTACTTCCTGCTCGCCTTCCTGGTCTACAACGACGGCATCCAGACCGTCATCACCCTGGCCAGCCAGTACGGCACCGAGGAACTGCGCCTGGAACAGAGCACCCTGATCATCACGATCCTGCTGGTGCAGTTCCTCGCCTTCGGCGGAGCGTTGAGCCTGGGCGCGCTGGCCCGGCGCATCGGCGCGTGGAAGACCGTGCTGCTCAGCCTCGTGCTCTGGACCGGTGTGATCATCGCCGCGTTTCGGCTGCCCGCCGAGGCGCCCGTGCCGTTCATGGTCCTCGGCGCGGCCATCGGCCTGGTGCTGGGCGGCAGCCAGGCGCTGAGCCGGTCGCTGTTCAGCCAGCTCATCCCCACCGGGAAGGAGGGCGAGTACTACGGCTTCTACGAGATCAGCGACAAGGGCACCAGTTGGCTCGGTCCGCTCGCCTTCGGCCTGGTGTTCCAGCTCACCTCCTCCTACCGGGTGGGCCTGGTCTCACTGCTGATCTTCTTCGTGGTCGGTTTCCTGCTTCTCGCCGCCGTACCGATGCGCCGTGCCATCGTCGCCGCGGGCAACACGCCGCCGCGGGTGCTCTGAGCACGCATCCCGCGCCCGACAGATCAGGAGTGGCCGATCGGCTAGGCTGCCCGACCGTGACTGACGACGCCACCACCGCCCCGACCTGCCTCGCCCACCCGTTCCCCGGTCAGCCGCACGCTCCGGCCGGGTGCGCGGCGGCGCGCGGGTTGGACGGGCGGCCGGTGCACGCGGCGGCGTTGAAGTTCTTCTGGGGGCCGATGGACTGCGGCAAGTCCACGATGGCGCTGCAGATGAACTACAACCACGCCCGGCAGGGTCGTCGGGGGTTGGTCACCACCCGCATCGACAGGTCGTTGGGCCCGCAGGTCACCACCCGCATCGGGCTGGCCCACGAGGCTATCGAGGTCACCGACGACCTGGACCTGCGGGCCCTGGTGCGCGGGCGGTGGGCCGACGGGGTACGCGTGGACTATCTGATCTGCGATGAGGCGTGCTTCTACACCGTGGAGCACGTCGAGCAGATGGCGGAGCTGGTCGACAGCTACGACGTCGACGTGTTCGCGTTCGGGCTGGCCACCGACTTCCGGTCCAGCCTGTTCCCCGCCGCGCAACGTCTCTTCGAGTTGGCCGACGAGGTGGCCCGCATCCAGGTCGAGGTGCTCTGCTGGTGCGGCCGGGAAGGGCTGCTCAACGCCCGCGTCGTCGACGGGCGGGTCGTCCGCGAGGGCGCGCAGGTCGTCATCGGCGACACCGTGGACACCGCCGAGGTGCGCTACCAGGTGCTGTGCCGCCGGCACTACCGCAGCGGCGACCTGGGCCCCCGCGACTGAACACCCCGGAACCGGTCGGCGACGATCACGGCGATCGTCACCACCACCGCCACCGTGGCGCACCCCGCGACCGGAACCCCGAGCCCCACGCAGACCGGCATCAGCGCCAGCAGCACCACCACCGCCGTGATCCGGCTGGTCGGCAGGGTCCGCCACAGCAACGCCTGGTACGCGGCGTGTCCCGCGAGGAACAGCGCCGGGCCGCCCAGGGTGAGCATCACGACCTCCTCGGTGGCGGGCGCGCCGGGCTCGCGCAGCAGCCGTTCGTCACCCGCCGAGGTGACGATGACACCGGCGACGATCACGGGATGCAGGAAGTTGAACGCCACCCGGCTCAACGCGCCGGTGCGGTCCCCGGCGTGGGCGATGACCTCCGTCGCGGCCGGGGCTGAGCGGGCGAAGTACACCCACCACAGGGCCACCGAACCGGCGAAGGCAAGCAGGAACGCGCCGGACGTCACCCGGTTGAGGTTCGACGTGAGAGTGATGCCGGTGACCAGGATCGACTCGCCCAGCGCGATCAGGACGAACGCCGCGCACCGCTCGGCCAGGTGTCCGCCCTCCACCATCCACCGCTCGGGGCGGCTACGCCCCCGCCCCGGAAACGGGTAGCCGATCAACAGGCCGACCACGTCGAGCACGACCGCCGACGCCCACAACGCCTCCCGGGCGGCCCCGCCGACCAGGCCGCCGACCACCATGAGCACCGACGTCCCGACTATCCACGGCAGCGACTTCTGAAAGCCGTCGACCAGCCATGGGGTGCCCTGCACCGCCCACAACGCGAATATCGTCCGGCCCACCTGCAGGGTCACGTAGACCACCACGAAGAGCAGGCCGGTCCCGGCGAACGACTGCGGGATCGCCGCTGACAGCAGCAGGCTGCCCAGCGCCACCCCGATCAACATCGCCCGCACCGGACCCCGGTCCGGGTGCAGCCAGTTGGTCAGCCAGGTGGTGTAGACCCAGACGAACCAGACGAGCGCCAGCAACAGCGCGGTACGTCCGCCACCACGCCAGCCCGGGTGTTCGATCAGGTAGTGCGACAGCTGGGTGATCGTGAAGATGAAGACCAGGTCGAAGAACAGCTCGGTTGAGGTGGTCGGTTGGACCCCTTTGCGCATGCGCAGCAACCCGGGATGCGCCGGGGTGACGGCCGGCGGTTCAGAAGGGGTCACCGCACACCCGCCAGTCTCCGCCCTCGCGGACCACCGGCAGGCGACGTTCCTCGCTGAGTCCACCGTCGCGGGTCACCTTCACCGTCACCGTGCCCTGCGGTCGGCCGCTGCGGGTGGCGACCGACACGTCGGTGATCTCGTAGTCGGTGACCATCGGCGGGGTACGCACCCAACTGGTGAAGCCGACAGCGCTCCATCTGCTGCGGGCGTCCTCGCAGAGCCGCTCGTACGCCCGGTCGCTGTCGCCGAGGGTCACCTCGCTGAAGAACCCGTCGGCGGTCTCCCGGATCGGGCCGGCGGCCTGACGGACGGTCTGCAGGTTCCAGGCGGCCAGGCCGGCCACCCCGACGCAGCACAGCGCCACACCGAACCCGGCGAACGCCAACCCGGTGCGCATCGGGCGGCTGCGCCGGGCCGGTCGGCTCCACGACTGACCGGCACCCACGACTACCGACCGTAGAGAACGTCGTCGCACCGAGGTACGACAAGCGGAAAATCGGGTCCGGGGACTCACACTGTTCGCGGCGGCCACGGATCGTCTACCGTCGGCGCACACCCCCGAGCAGTGCCAGGAGCCGATCGATGAGCCGCTTCGTTCAGCCGGTACCACCCCCCGTCGACCCGTACGCCGGTGATGGCCTGCTGCGGTCCTGGCTGGAGCGTCACCTCGGCCCGGCCGGGCACGCCGCCGCGAAGGGCCGCCTCGCCGACCTGGCCGCCGACGTCGCCGGGCCGTTGCGCGCGGCGCACGCCGACGCGGAGGCGCACCCGCCGACGCTGGTCCGCTACGACGCGTGGGGTGCGCGGGTCGACCGGATCGACACCTCCGCCGGCTGGCAGGCGCAGCGGGCCGCCGCCGCCCGGCACGCGGTGGTGGCGCTGCCCTACCTGCCGGACGCGCGCGGCACCTGGGGCGCCGCCGCTCGGGTGGTGCAGCACGCCCTGCTGCACCTGTACGGGCCGGAGTCGGCGACGTTCTCCTGCCCGGTGGCGATGGCCGACGGGGCTGCCGCGCTGCTCAGCCTGCCCGAGGTGGACAACGGGATCCGGGACGCGTGGCTGCCCCGGCTGATCTCCACCGACCCGGCCGAGGCGATCACCAGCGGGCAGTGGATGACCGAGGCGCAGGGCGGCTCCGACCTGGGCCGCTCCAGCACGATCGGCCGGCCCGCGGCGGATGGTTCCTGGCGGCTGACCGGGGAGAAGTGGTTCTGCTCCGCCGCCGACGCGGCGATGGCGGTGGCGCTGGCCCGACCCGAGGGCGCCGGGCGCGGCAGCCGGGTCCTCGCGCCGTTCCTCGTTCCCCGGTACGCGGTCGACTCACCGCTGGCCGACGGCACCGCCCCGGGAGCGCCGGCGCCGGGTGTCACGGTGCACCGCCTCAAGGACAAGCTCGGCACGAGGGCGCTGCCGACCGCCGAGATCGGTCTGCACGACGCGTACGCGCTGCCGCTGGGCGACCCGGCGGTCCCCGGTCTGGTCCGGGCGATGACCCTGGTCGTGGTGACAAGGGTGCACAACGCCGCCGCGGCGGCGGGCGGGATGCGACGGGGTCTCGCCTACGCCCGGGCGTACGCCGACGTGCGGCACGTCGCGGGCGGCGCGTTGGTGTCCTCGCCGCTGCACCGGGCCACCCTGGGCACCCTGGCGGTCGACGCGGCGGGCGCGTTCGCTCTGGCTGGGCACGCGTTCGCCCTGCTCGGGCGGGTCGAGGTCGGTGCCGATCCGGTGGCCGCAGCGGAGCTGCGGATTGTGGCGCCGCTGGCGAAGCTGGCCACCGGTCGACTGGCCGTCAGTTCCGCCAGCGAGTACGTGGAGAGCTTCGGCGGGGCCGGCTACGTGGAGGACACCGGCGTGCCCCGCCTGCTGCGCGACGCCCAGGTGCTGCCGATCTGGGAGGGCACCACGAACGTGCTGGCCCTGGATGTGCTGCGGGCGCTGACCCGGGAGGACGCCGGGGCGCCCCTGCTGGCCCGGCTCGCCGCAGCCGTCGACCTGGCCCGACCGTTGTCGCCGGTGCTGGCC
>NZ_JBSFBM010000367.1:0-6299 GCF_053592955.1 Micromonospora sp. NPDC002411
CTGGAGTTAAGATGTGTTGCTCTTACTATCTGCCCGGACGCGGCCGTGAGCCCATCGGCTGGCGAAGGCGCTCGATCAACTCGCGGGCGGCCTCGGCGTACCGCCGGTCCGATCCAGATGGGCGGTGTCCCTGAATCGGTGGCGGAACACTGTCGCCAGGCAGCGGCACCACATCGGCGGGATCTCGGAGCCGGCGGTCCACTGTTGCCGCGGGCTGGCCGGCGGTGCGACCGGCGGCGCGGTCTCGGTGGTCACCGACCTGGGCCGGCGGTACGTGCTGGCCGACCGTGAAGTGCTGCCGATGCTCGGCTACGGCGGTGTCCGTCCGTTGCGGTTGCCGGCCGGTCTGGTCAGCCTGGTGCCGGCCGGCGCGACCCTGGACCCGGCCGCCGCCCGGGCCGTCGCCGCCGGAGACTGAGGCTGTCAGTCGGCCGGACGGCGCAGGATGGTGACCGCGAACGGGGCGTCGTCGCGCCACGGGCGCAGGTCCCAGGTCGCGAAGCGGTGCTCCACGCGCAGCCCGGCGGCCACCGCGTCGGCGTCGAACGCGGTCAGCGGGTAGCCCCGTTCGGTGCCGAAGCCCACGGTCAGCACTCCGTCCGGTCGCAGGTGGCCGGCGACGCGGCGCAGCACCTCCGGTTCGGTGCCGACGGCGACGAAGGCGAGGACGTTGCCGGCCAGCACCGCCGCGTCGAACGGCTCCGTCTCACCCAGCGCGGGCAGATCCAGCTCGGCGAGGTCGGCGACCAGCCACGTCGGGCCCGGATAGTCGGCGCGGGCCGCCGCCACCAGCGCCGGGTCGGCGTCGACCCCCACCACCGTGTGCCCACGCTGCGCCAGCGCGGCACCGACCCGGCCGGTGCCGCTGCCGGCGTCGAGGATCCGGGAGCCGGGCGCCACCAGGGTGTCGACCAGGCGGGCCTCGCCGGCCAGGTCCGCTCCCTCGGCGGCCAGCTTGCGGAACCGGTCGATGTACCACTGTGAGTGCTCGGGGCCGGTGTCGGTCGCCCAGCGGGTCGGGTTGGCCATGTGGCCACCGTAACCGGGCCGGTGGGGGAGCGGCGGGGGACCCGATCATCCCTTCTCCGCGCCGCTGGTCAGCCCCTCGGTGAGGAGTCGCTCGCTGGCGAAGAAGAGGATCACGATGGGCAGGGTGAGCACTACCGACCCGGCCATCAGCACCGTCTTGGGGACCTCCACCCCGTCGGCGAGCAGGGACAACCCCAGCGACACCGTCCACCGGTTGGGCTTGTCGACGAGGAACAGCAGGGCGAAGAGGAACTCGTTCCAGGCGATCATGAAGTCGTACAGGGCGACCGCCATGATCGACGGTGCGGCGAGGGGCAGGCTGACCCGTCGGATGATGCCCAGCCGACCGGCGCCGTCGATGGCGGCGGACTCCTCCAGACTGACCGGGATCGTCTCGAAGTAGTTCTTCAACATGTAGACCGACACCGGCAACGTCTGCGAGATGTAGACGAGCACCAGACCGAACAGCGAGCCGCGCAGCCCGGCCTGGGTGAAGACCACGAACAGGGGGATCGCGATGACGATCGACGGGAACAGGTAGACAGCGAGGAACAGGAAGTCGACCTGCCGCCGGCCGAAGAACCGCAGCCGGGCCACCGCGTACGCGCCGGGGATCGCCACCAGCAGGGTGAGCACGGTCGCCGCGACCGCGACCAGCCCGCTGTTGCGGATGAAGGTCAGGAATCCCTGGCCGCCGTCGTCGGTGGCCCTGAGGACCTCGGCGTACGTGGCCACGGTCAGCTCACCGAAGCCGACCACCAGCGCGCCCGGGTCGAGCAGCAGACGCTCGATGGGCCGCACCGAGAGCACCAGCATGTAGTAGAAGGGGAAGACGGTGACCACCAGGAACGCGGCGATCACCAGGCGGCGCAGCCAGCGCAGGCTCACCGTCTCGATGACGTCCCGGTCCATCAGCTCACCCTCCGTCCGAAGAAGCGCAGGTAGATCAGCACGAACACGATGAGGACCACGGCCAGCACGACCGCCTGCGCGGCCGCCGCGCCGATGTCGGTACGGGCGGTGAGGAACTCGTACACCCGCACGCTGACCACCTCGGTGCCCGCCGCGCCGCCGGTGAGCAGGTAGACGTCGTCGAACTTGTTGAACGTCATGATGAAGCGCAGGACGCCCAGCAGGGCGATCACCGGCAGCAGTTGGGGCAGCAGGATGTGCCGGAACCGCTGGGTGGGGGTGGCCCCGTCGACGCGGGCGGCCTCCTCCAACTCACCGGACACCGCCTGGAGCCGGGCCAGCAGGAACAGGAAGGCGAACGGGAAGTACCGCCACGCCTCGAACACGATCACGGTGGTCAGCGCTGTCGACTCCTGGGACAGGAACGGCACCGGAGCGTCCCAGCCGAGCAGCCGCTGACCCCACGCGTTGACGATGCCGAGCTGCGGGTCGAGCATCACCTGCCAGACGAAGGTCACCGCGACCACCGGCGCCACGTACGGCAGCAGCATGGACGCCCGCACCAGGGTGCGGCCCCGAAACGGCCGACGGACCACCAGCGCGGCGACCAGGCCGAGCACTATCGACCCCACGGTGCCGCCGATGCTGTAGACCACTGTGATCCAGAGCGTGTCGGCGAACCCGGGGGTGTGCAGCACCCGGTCGATGTTGTCCATGGTGAACTCGCCGAACAGGCCGGTCTTGCGCAGCGTGGCGAGCCGGACCCGCTGGAAGGCGAGCACCACTGTCCACACGATCGGGATGCCGATCACGGCGATCGTGACGAGCAAAGTCGGTGCGACCAGCCCGAGCCCGGCACGGGACTCGCGGCGGCGCAGGGTCATCGGTCGGCGGCGGGCCCGCCCCGGCCGCTCCCGGGTGGGGGAGCGGCCGGGGCCGGGCGCGGTCGTGGTCAATTGACGCCGGCCTTGATCGCGTCCACGTCCTTCTTGGCGCGGTTGGCGGCGGCTGCCGCGTCGGACTTGCCGGAGACGAGGTCGCCCAGCACCTTGGGCACGGGCAACTCCCCGAGCATGGCGCCGACCAGCTTGCCCTGCCCCTGGCTGAGCCCCCACCGGCCGAAGGTGTCCGGGCTGCGGCGCAGCGTGGCCAGCACCTCGTCGCCGTACACGTCGGCGAGGGGCTTCTTCGCGTCCACGCCGGCCTGGCTGGTGTTCCAGGCCGTCAGGAACGCCTCCGGCTCGGCGGGGGTGCCCTTGCGGACCGGGAAGCGGCCCTCGGGGGACATGCCGAACCAGCGCGGGTAGCCGTCGTCGAGCATGTACTCCACGAAGGACTTCGCCGGGTCGGTCACCGCGCCGTCCAGCACGGCCCAGGAGCTGATCTCTCCGTACTGGGCCGGCTCGGTGCCGTTCGGGCCTTTGATCGCGGTGACGAACCCGCTGTTCTTCGCGAGGAAACCGGGGTCGGTCTGGCACTGTGGGCAGGTCGGCTTGGCGTCGTTGCGCAGCCCGGCCAGCTCGTCGAGGATGAACGGCGACCAGATCACCATGGCCGCCTTGCCGGCGAAGTAGGTGGCCCGGGTGGTGTCTACGTCCTGTGCGCCCTTCACCGAGCTGGTGCGGATGAGGTCGCCGTAGAAGCGGAACGCCTCGACGCACTGGGGCGAATCCAGGGTGATCTTTCCCGAGTTGTCGGTGAGCTGACAGCCGTTGGCCAGCGCCAGGTGCTCGAACGTCTGCTGGGTGAACACGTCGCTGGGCGCGGTCGCCGCGGTGATCCCGGCGACGCCGCCGGTGTTCAGCGCCGCCGCTGCGGCGGTGATCCGCTCGTACGTGTCCGGGGCGGGCAGGTTGGCGGCGGCGAACAGGTCCTTGCGGTAGACGAGCAGCTGCCCCCACCCATCGCTGGGCACGGAGAGCTGTGTGCCGTCGTCGGAGGTGAGCTCCAGCGCCCGGGGCGAGAACGTCTGCCGGCCCAGCTTGTCGACGACCTCCGCGTTCGCCGAGGCGTGCAGCAGCTCGTTGCCGGCGAGCGTACGGATGCCGGCGAGGGAGACCGAGCCGACCACGTCGGGCAGGTCACCGGCGGCGGCGTTTGCGGCGATCAGCGAGGGGAACTGGTCCTCGTTGACGGTGACCAGGTCGACCTGGATGCCGGTCTTGGCGGTGAAGTCCGCGATGATCGCCTTGGTGGCGGTGACGCGGTCGGCGACGTCCTCCAGGCTCCAAACGGTGATCTTTTTGCTGTTGCTGTCGGATCCGTCGTCTCCGCAGGCCAGCAGGGTGGATGTGGTCAGTGCCAGGATCACTGTGGTGGCGAGTATCCGCCTCGGAGGTGCTGACATCGGTGGCACTCCTCTCGAAGGGTACATGACGGATTCAACGCCTTCGATTGATCAATGACAAGACATATGGCGATTTTTTGCTATCCTGGAGCCCAGTGCTACCGGGATGTGACACATGGGCAACTGGGTGGTCTCTCTCGCCGGGCCTCGACGGATCAGCCTCGAGCCCTGCCCCCCAGATCCGCTCGGCCCCGGCCAGGTTCGTGTGCGCACCTGCTACTCGGGCATTTCCGCCGGCACCGAGCTGACCCTCTACCGGGGCAGCAATCCCCGGCTCAGCAAGGACTGGGACGACGCGGCCCGGATGTTCGTCCCCCGACAGACACCGGTGCCCTACCCGCTGATCGGCTTCGGCTACGAGGAGGTCGGCGAGATCGTCGAGGTGGCGCCGGAGGTCACCGACCGGCACCCGGGGCAACTGGTCTGGGGCATCTGGGGGCACCGGGCCGAGGCCGTGCTCGTCGCCGAGGCGGTCCGTCCGCTCCCCGCCGGGCTGGACCCGCTCGCCGCGGTCTTCGCCCGGCCCGGCGCCATCGCCCTGACCGCCGTGCTCGCCGGCGACCTGCACCTCGGCGACTGGGTAGGTGTCTTCGGGCAGGGCGTCATCGGCCTGCTCGCCACCCGACTCGCGGTGCTCTCCGGGGCCCGGGTGGTGGCCGTCGACCCGGTGCCCGACCGGCTGGAACACGCCGCCCGATACGGTGCCGCTTCCACGGTGGACGCCCGCGCCGAGTCCGCCGCCGCCGCGCTGCGCCGGGCCACCGACGGCCGGGGCGCGGACGTCTGCCTGGAGTTGTCCGGCGCGTACCCGGCGTTGCACGAGGCGATCCGATCCACCGCACACGCCGGACGGGTCGTCGCCGCCGGTTTCTACCAGGGCCAGGCCGACGCGCTCGGCCTCGGCGAGGAGTTCCACCACAACCGCATCCAGTTGGTGGCCGCCCAGGTCTCCGGGCCCACCCCCGCGCCGAGCATGGCCGGGCGGTGGACCGGGGACCGGGTCGCGCAGACCTTCATGGACCTGGTGGCCGACCGCAGCGTCGATCCGTTGCCGCTGGTCAGCCACATCGTCGACGCCAGCGCCGTCGCCGACGCCCTCGCGCTGCTCGACCGCGGCGCCGGTGACGTCCTCCAAGTGGTGCTGAGGTTCTAGATGACCACCATCGCGCTGGCCTGCCAGGAACAACTCCTGCCGGGCACCAACCTGATCCAGAAGTACGCCCTCGCGACCGCCCTCGGCTACCAGGGCATCGAACTACGCGGACGTGGCGACCTCGCGTTCGCCCGCCGTCTGCCGGAGCTGCGTCGGGCCCGCGCCGCCGGAGTGGTGATGCCCACCGTCTGCGTCGAGATGGACCACTTCATCGGCGACTTCGACAGCGACCGTTCCGCCGACGCTGTCCGCAACCTGCGCTCCCAGCTCTCGGTGATCGCCGAGCTGGGCGGTGTCGGGGTGATGACCCCGGCATCCTGGGGGATGTTCTCCCGGCGGCTACCGCCGTTCGAGCCGCCCCGCCCGCCCGCCGGCGACCGGCAGGTTCTCCTCGACGCCCTCGGCGAGCTGGGTGAGCACGCCCAGGCCGAGGGCGTCACCCTCTTCCTGGAGCCCCTCAACCGGTACGAGGACCACATGGTCAACCGTCTCGATGAGGCGGTCGGGCTCTGCGCCGCACTCGCACTGCCCTCGGTCCGGGTCGTCGCCGACACGTTCCACATGAACATCGAGGAGGACGACGTGCACCGTGCCCTGCGCGCCGCCGCGCCCTACCTCGGGCACGTACAGGTCAGCGACTCCAACCGGTACCAGCCGGGCGCGGGGCACCTGGACTGGCCGGCGCTGGTGCGGACCCTGCTGGAGCTGGACTACCGGGGTTGGCTCGCACTGGAGTGTCGGTTGCGCGGCGACCCGGTCCGGGCCCTCCAGGAGGCCGCCACGGTGCTGCGGCACGCGCTGCCCCGGCGGGCCGCCGCGTGACCGCCGACGCCGGGGCGACACACGCCGCCCTCACCC
>NZ_JBSFBM010000368.1:0-6289 GCF_053592955.1 Micromonospora sp. NPDC002411
GGTACGGCGGGCCCGGGTTCTGTGGTGGTTGACTCGTCACGGCGATGAGTGTCGTCGCAAACACCGTCTGCAATATCATCCGTCGCGCTCGTCATCACCACCGACCGCCCGGCCGACCCGACCGTGAGCCCGACCGCGCCCGAGGCGCCGGTGGCGCGTGGCCCGAAGCCGCGGGCCAGCCTGCTGGCCACCCTCGGCCTGATCGTCTCCGTCGCCGGTGCGCTGTTCGTGCTGACCGGGACCCTGGCCGGGTACGGCATCGGGCTCGGCGCGTTCGGCGCGGTGCTCGCGGTGCTCGGCCTGATGGCCACCCGCCGTCGGCACGTCGCCGGCACCACCGACGCGCTGCTCGGCGTGCTCATCGGACTGGCCGCGGTGGTGGTCGGGGTGCTCGCGATGACCGGCCAGTTCGACTGGCCGACCACCGACGGCGACTCGGTGCAGCGCTTCCGCGAGTGGCTTGACTCACAGTTTGTCGATCGTTTCTAGCGGGCACTGTTCCGCTCGCCGGTGATGCACCGGCAAACGCCGGCGGTTCGCCGGCAGCCCGAACAATCCGGTGGTTCACCGGCCGGGCAGACACCCTTTCAGGGGCGGCGGTTCGCCGCCCCTGAAGTGTTTTCTGGGCGTGATCGACTCGGCTTCGGCGACGTCGGGGTGTCCCGGTCGCTCCGATACCGCACTTTCCCGGAACGCGAGTCGATCACAGGCACGCGCTGACACAACGAATCACTCCCGGCTGCCTCCTAGACGCAACGAATCTTCGGTCTGCGCAACTCTCAGTGGTGGATCCTGCCGCTGACGCCGCATAACGTTGAGCAACGGCGCCAGCCCGTGGGCCACGGTGGCCGGGCGCGCCCGACCCCTGGGAGCAGGACAATGACGATGGACGCCACCAGCCAGCGCCTGTTGATGTGCCGGCCGACGTACTTCGCCGTCGACTACGCGATCAACCCCTGGATGGACCCGAGCGCGCCGGTGGACCCCGCGCTGGCCATCCGGCAGTGGGAGCAGCTGCGCCAGACGTACCGCGACCTGGGCCACACCGTCGAGGAGATCACTCCGGTGCCCGGCCTGCCCGACATGGTCTTCGCCGCCAACGGCGGCACGGTGATCGACGGCAAGGCGATGGCCGTGCAGTTCCGCGACCCGCAGCGCGCCGACGAGGCACCGGCCTACCGGGCCTGGTTCGAGGACGCCGGCTTCGAGATGTACGACCCGAAGCACGTCAACGAGGGCGAAGGCGACGTCCTGCTGGCCGGCGACCACCTGCTGGCCGGCACCGGGTTCCGCACGGCGCACGCCTCGCACGCCCAGTTGCAGGAGGTCTTCGGCTACCCGGTGATCACCATGCAGCTCGTCGACCCGCGCTTCTACCACCTGGACACCGCGCTGACAGTGCTCGACGAGCAGACTGTGGCGTACCTGCCGGAGGCGTTCTCCCCCGGCAGCCAGGCGGTGCTGCGCCGGCTCTTCCCCGACGCCGTGCACGCCACCATGGCCGACGCCGAGGTGCTGGGCCTGAACGCGGTGAGCGACGGCCGGCACGTGGTGCTGCCGGCCCAGGCCACCGACCTGGCCGCCAAGCTGCGCGACCGGGGCTACGAGACCATCGGTGTCGACCTGTCCGAACTCCGTAAGGCCGGCGGCGGACCGAAGTGCTGCACGCTGCGACTCCGTCAGGGAAAGGCAAGCAAGTGATCGTGGATGACATCCTGCGTACACCGGGAGCGGTCCGGGACGCCGAGCGCTGGACAGCGCACAACTACCACCCGCTGCCGGTGGTGATCTCGTCCGCCGAGGGCGCCTGGCTCACCGACGTGGACGGCAAGCGCTACCTGGACTGCCTGGCCGGCTACTCCGCGCTGAACTTCGGCCACCGGCACCCGCAACTGATCGCCGCCGCGCACGCGCAACTGGACCGGCTCACGCTGACCAGCCGCGCGTTCATCCACGACCAGTTCGCCGACTTCTGCCGGGAGCTGGCCGAGCTGTGCGGCAAGGACCTGGTGCTGCCGATGAACACCGGCGCCGAGGCGGTCGAGACCGGGATCAAGGTGGCCCGTAAGTGGGGCTACCAGGTCAAGGGCGTGCCCGCCGGGCAGGCCAACATCGTGGTCGCCGAGGGCAACTTCCACGGCCGCACCACCACCATCGTGAGCTTCTCCACCGACGAGGACGCCCGCGCCGACTTCGGGCCGTACACCCCGGGTTTCACTGTCGTGCCGTACGGCGACCTGGACGCGCTGACCGCCGCGATCGACGAGAACACCGTTGCCGTTCTGCTGGAGCCGATCCAGGGCGAGCAGGGCGTGGTGGTGCCGCCGGAGGGCTACCTGCCGGGCGTACGACAGGTCTGCAACGAGCGCAACGTGCTGTTCATCGCCGACGAGATCCAGTCGGGTCTGGGGCGTACCGGCGCGACCTTCGCCTGTGACCACGAGGGCGTCGTGCCGGACATGTACCTGCTCGGCAAGGCCCTCGGCGGCGGCATCGTGCCGGTGTCCGCGGTGGCCGCGAACGCCGACGTGCTCGGCGTGCTCAAGCCCGGCCAGCACGGCTCGACCTTCGGCGGCAACCCGCTCGCCTGCGCGGTGGCCGTCGAGGTGGTGCGGCTGCTGGCGACCGGCGAGTTCCAGCGCCGCTCCGCGGAGCTGGGTGAGCGGTTGCGGGCCGGCCTGGAAGGGCTGGTCGGCAAGGGTCTGGTCGGGGTACGCGTACGCGGCCTGTGGGCCGGCCTGGACATCGACCCGACGCTGATGAGCGGGCGGGAGGCCTGTGAGCGGCTCGCCGCGCGCGGCGTGCTCGCCAAGGACACCCACGGGTCCACGATCCGGCTCGCCCCGCCGCTGGTGATCACCGAGGAGGAGATCGACCTGGCGGTGGCCGCGCTCGCCGAGGTGCTGGCCGGCTGACCCACCTCGGTCAAGATCTGCGCAACTACAGGGAAAGTGCTGCCTCGACACCATCTGAGGCAGCACTTTCCCTGTTCTTGTGCGGATCTTGCCGCGCCGCGCCGTGCGGGCGGGGCGCGCGTCAGGGACGGGGTAGGCGCATCGCCATCGTCGGAGCCTCGGCCATCACCGAGGTGGGCGTGAACGGGGCACCGGCGGGCAGCTCCTCCGCCCGGCCGATCTGGACCCCCGGGTACAGCTCCACCATGTCGTTCTCACCGAGCACCCGGGACTGCTGCGGCGCGAGCGGGATCCGGTCCGACTCGGCCATCGAACCGGCCGGGCGGATGCCGGAGCCGTTGGTGCTGACGTCAGTCACGATGACCTCGCCGACCCGCAACTCGAAGCGGACGTGCCCACGGCTGATCCACCGCCGCGCCTCGTCGTTGAGCCACTGCCCGAGCATGATCCCGCCGTCCTGCTCGGGGGCCCGACCAGCCACCAACGGCTGCTCCTCACTCAGCACGAACCGCCGCCGGACCAGGCCGCCGACGCGCACCGCGAGCACCTCCGTACGCGGACGCGGGCCGGCGTCACCGAGCCGGGCACCGTGCCGCGGGCAGGTCGGTACGCCGTTGCGCAGCGCGGGCGGCGGCTGCGCGGCCGGGCTGCGGTCGGCACCCCCGGCCAGGTCGGCGAACGCGCCACCCCCACCACCGCCGCCGAACAACGCGCACCCCGACTCCGGGCAGCGCCACTGGCGGGCCAGCAGCTTCACACCTGTCGGCGACCGCTTGCCGGCCACCGGCGAGTGGCCGCCGCCGACGTGCGCGATGAACACCGGCCCGCCGGCGCCCGGCACGGGCGCGACCACTCGTCCGGGCTGCTCGACGAGCCAGGGGAACCGACCGCGCAGCCCGTCGAAGCGGACCCGGCTGAGCACCGGCAACCCCAGCAGGTCGGCGACCTCCAACATCCGGTCACCCGGGTTGTCGAGCACCTCGACCAGCCCGTCGTCGGCCCAGCGGCGAACGACCATCCGCTCGTTGGAGGTCAGGTCGGCGTCGGAGAGCAACGCCCGGTGCACCACCGCGTAGACCTGGACGCTGTCCTCCTCCAGGTCGCGGGAGAGCGCGTCGATGACCATGCCGAGCCGCAGCAGGCTGGCCGGCCGGCCACCGTCGATGTCCTGGTAGCGGATCACCTCGGCCAGGTCGACCACGGCCCGGGCCAGCGACGGGTCGGTGCAGACCCGTCCCTCGATGGCGTCCAGCACCTTGCTGATCTCGAATCTCATGCCGCACTCCGGATGATCTCGTCGATCCGCCGGGCCAGCGCGATGTCGCGGTGGGTGACCCCACCGTCCGAGTACGTGACGCAGCGGAAGGTCAGGGTCCGCCATCGAATGTCGATGTCGGGATGGTGGTCGACCTCCTCGGCCACCGTCGCCACCCGGTTCACAACGGCGATGACGTCCGGGAAACTGCCGAGCTGGACCGTACGACCGATCCCGGTCGGGTCACCCGACCAGTCGGTCAACCCGCTCAGCTCTTCTCGCACCGCGTCCGCGGTGAGCAGGTCTGCCATGCCCAGACCCTACCGGTGGCGCGTCCGACGAGGCGGACACGCCACCGGTCAGCCGCTCAGCCGCGCAGCGGCCGGCCCACCTCGTGCAGGTGACCGAGCGCCTGCCGGTACGACTCGACCAGCCCGGTCTCCGCGTACGGGACGCCCTGCTCAGCGCAGTAGGCGCGGACGATCGGCTGGGCCCGGCGCAGGTTGGCGCGGGGCATGTTCGGGAAGAGGTGGTGCTCGATCTGGTAGTTGAGCCCGCCCAGCGCGGTGTCCACGAACCGGCTGCCCCGCACGTTGCGGGAGGTCAGCACCTGCTTACGCAGGAAGTCCAGCTCGTCCTCGGCGGTCGGCATCGGCATGCCCTTGTGGTTCGGCGCGAACGCGCAACCCATGTAGAGGCCCCACAGCGCCTGGTGCACGACGGCGAACAGCAGCGCCTTGACCGGCGACATGACCGCCAACAGCAACGCCACGTACGCGGCGGTGTGCACGACGAGCAACGCCGCCTCGACCGCCCGGTGTCGCATCGGGGTGCTGTACCGACCGTCCGGCTCGCGCCCGACGATCGCCCGGATGCTCGCCACGTGCAGGTTCAGGCCCTCCAGCAGGAGCATCGGGAAGAAGAAGAACGCCTGCCGCTGCGCCACCCACCGGCCGAACCCACGGGTCTCCAGCGCCTGCTCAGGCGTCCACACCAGGGCGCCGGCGCCGACGTCCGGGTCCTCGTCCTCGTGGTTCGGGTTGGCGTGGTGCCGGTTGTGCTTGTCGACCCACCAGCCGTAGCTGAGCCCCACCGCCAGGTTGCCGGCGAGCAGTCCGACCAGCTCGCTGGGCCCGCGCCGACGGAACATCTGCCGGTGCCCGGCGTCGTGACCGAGGAACGCGACCTGGGTGGTGGCCACCGCCATCAGAGCCGCGAGCGGCAACTGCCACCAGGAGTCGCCGAGCAGGAACACACCCACCCAGCCGGCCACGAACGCGCCGAGGGTGAGCACGATGCGGGCGACGTACCAGCCGGGGCGGCGCTCCAGCAGGCCAGCCTGACTGATCCGTCGCGACAACTGTGCGTAGTCACTGCCTCGCCGCCGTACCGGCGGTTCCGCCACCGCTCCGAGCGCCATCGCTGCTCCCGTTCCACTTGCGCCCGGACCAGGGTGGTTCGGGCTTATTGTCAAGTCTCCCGAAAGCGGTAGCGCTGAGTAACCCCGACAGCCCCCGAATGGGGGGTAGGGCAGGCCCTACCCCCCATTGGTTCGGCTCAGCTCAGTCGGCCCACCGCAGCGCGCAGTCGCGCCAGGTCACGTCGCCGCCGCTCGTAGGTGGCGGCCAACGCGACCAGGGCGAGCCCGCCGACACCCAGGTAGATCCACCGAGGCAGCAGATCCCAGCCTCGGGCCAACTCGTGCAGCGCCAACAGGGCCAGCACCCCGCCGCCGAGCAGCACCGGAGCCTGCCAGCGCCGGGTCGCGCCGGCCAGCACCGCGCCGAGCGCCGCCGCGCCGAGGAGCAGTCGCCGCCACGGCTGCGGGTCCGGCCCGACCAACACCGACACGAGGCTCGGCGCGAGCGCCGCGACCAGCCCCGGGCCGAGGGCCGGCCAGCTAGTCAGCCCGGGTCGGGTCCGCAGCGCCAGCAGGCCTGCGCCGAGGGCGAGCCCCGCAGCCGGCAGCGTGTACGCCTCCAGCACCGTCACCCCGCCGGCGGCCAACAGCACCCACGCGCCCAGCAACTCGCTGCCGGCGGCGATGCCGGCGAACGCCCCGAACCGGCGTCCCAGCGCGGGAGGCACCGGCGCGTCCGCTCGTTCCGCGTCGATCGCC
>NZ_JBSFBM010000369.1:0-6269 GCF_053592955.1 Micromonospora sp. NPDC002411
GGACGACGTCCGGCGGTTGCGCGATCTGGAGCGGGAGCTGCGCCGGCAGGGCTGGGTGAGGTCCCCGCGAGGGTCGACCGGAGTCCGGCGGCCGGGGCGGCGACCGGCGGGGCGGGGGTCGTCCACGTTCCGGCGGTGGCAACACCGTCCAGGTCTTCGTCGGCCTGGGCCGGCGCGCGGGGGTGCGCCCCCAGGACCTGGTCGGCGCGATCACCGGCGAGACCGGGATCCGCGGCCGGGACATCGGCTCGATCGAGATCGCCGACCGGTTCTCGCTGGTGGAGGTGCCGCAGGGGGTGGCCGACGAGGTGATCTCCGGGCTGCGGCAGAGCACGATCAAGGGCCGCAAGGCGACAGTGCGTCGCGACCGCGGGGGCGACGAGCGCTGAGCACGACGCCGGCGACCGCCGGGGTACGACGGTCGCCGGCGCCCGGAATCAGAAGGAGTACGGCCCGAAGCGACCCCAGGCCACCACGGCGGCGAGCACCAGCAGCACCGCGCAGGTGATCGCGCCCCGGACCTCCAGCTTGCGTCGGTCGCCGGTGTGCGCCTTCATGTCCCGCCGGTGCACCAGGATGCCGCCGATCATGACGATGACCAGGCCCACGGCGGCGAGTGGGGTGAGCACGGTGGCGACGCCGGTGAGTGGTGGCAGCACGAGCCCGACGGCGGCCAGCACCTCGACGAGGCCCAGTGCCTTCACCTGCGACGGCGGGACCGGGTCGACCCAGCCCATCTGGTCGCGCAGCTTCTCCTTCGGTTGGGTCAGCTTGGCCAGGCCGGCGCCGGCGAAGACAGCGGCGAGCAGGATCTGGATCGCCCAGAGCACAAGGTTCACGGGGGTTACCTCCGGGGGCACCGCCTCGCGGCGGAGAGGTGTGGGGAGCGTCAGGCGAGACAGTAGCGCTCGATGGGCGAACAGCAATGACCCCCGCCGTCACGGGGACGGCGGGGGTCATTGTGGCCGGAGGGTCAGGAGACGAAGAGCGCCGGACCGTCCAGGGCCGGGACGTCGGCCGGGGTCAGTGCCAGGGCGAGCACGTCGGCCACGTCGGCCAGGGTGTGCACGGTCAGCGCCTCACGCACCTCGGTCGGCAGGTCGTCCAGGTCGGGCTCGTTCCGCGCCGGGATGATCACCTCGGTGAGGCCGGCCCGGTGCGCGGCGAGCAGCTTCTGCTTCACCCCGCCGATCGGCAGCACCCGACCGGAGAGCGTGACCTCACCGGTCATCCCGAACTCGGGGCGGACCGGGCGGCCGGTGACCAGCGACGCCAGGGCCGTCACCATGGTGATGCCGGCGCTCGGGCCGTCCTTGGGAACCGCGCCCGCCGGGAAGTGGACGTGGATCCGCCGCCCGGCCAGGGCGTTCGGGTCGATGCCGAACCGCCGCCCGTTGGAGCGCAGGTACGACAGCGCGATGTGCGCGGACTCCTTCATCACGTCGCCGAGCTGGCCGGTCAGGGTCAGCCCCGGCTCGCCCTCCATGCTGGTCGCCTCGATGAAGAGCACGTCTCCGCCCGCACCGGTGACGGCGAGGCCGGTCGCGACGCCGGGCACCGCGGTGCGCTCGGCCGACTCCGGGGTGAACTTCGGTCGCCCCAGGTAGCCGGTGAGGTTGTCGGTGTCGACGCGTACCGGCGACGGGTCGGTCGCCAACGTCACCGCCACCTTGCGCAGGATCTTCGCGAGGCCCCGTTCGAGCTGCCGGACGCCGGCCTCCCGGGTGTACTCCCCAGCGATCAGCGCGAGCGCCTCGTCGGCGATCTCCACCTCGTCGGCGGTCAACCCGGCCCGCTCCCGCTGCCGGGGCAGCAGGTGGTCCCGGGCGATGGCGACCTTCTCGTCCTCGGTGTAACCGTCCAGCATGACCAGTTCCATCCGGTCCAGCAGCGGGCCGGGGATGGACTCCACCACGTTCGCGGTGGCCAGGAAGAGCACGTCGGACAGGTCGAGGTCGACCTCCAGGTAGTGGTCCCGGAAGGTGTGGTTCTGCGCCGGGTCGAGCACCTCCAGCAGGGCTGCCGCGGGGTCACCGGCGTAGCCGGCGGCCAGCTTGTCCACCTCGTCGAGGAGCACGACCGGGTTCATCGAGCCGGCCTCGCGCAGGGCGCGGACGATCCGGCCGGGCAGCGCGCCCACGTAGGTGCGCCGGTGACCGCGGATCTCCGCCTCGTCGCGGACACCGCCGAGTGACACCCGGACGAAGTTGCGGCCGAGCGCCCGCGCCACGGATTCGCCGAGGCTGGTCTTGCCGACCCCGGGAGGACCGGCGAGGGCGAGCACCGCGCCGGAGCCGCGACCGCCGACCACGCCGAGGTTGCGCTCGGCACGCCGGTTGCGCACCGCCAGGTACTCCAGGATGCGGTCCTTCACGTCGGCCAGGCCGGCGTGGTCGGCGTCGAGTACCGCCCGGGCCGCGGCCAGGTCGGTGTTGTCCTGGGTACGCGTACCCCACGGCATTTCGAGCACGGTGTCCAGCCAGGTGCGGATCCAACCCGCCTCCGGGGAGGCGTCGCTGGCCCGCTCCAGCTTGCCGACCTCGCGCATGGCCGCCTCGCGGACCTTCTCCGGCAGCTCGGCGGTCTCGACCCGGGACCGGTAGTCGGCCGAACCGTCCGGCTCGTCCTCGCCCAGCTCCTTGCGGATCGCGGCGAGCTGCTGACGCAGCAGGAACTCGCGCTGCGACTTCTCCAGGCCCTCGCGGACGTCACTGTTGATCTGCTCGGTGACCTCCTGCTCGGCCAGGTAGTCCTTCACCCAGCCGACCAGCAGTTCCAGTCGGGAGGTGACGTCCGGCGCGGCGAGCAGCTCGGTCTTCTGCTCCAGGGTCAGCCAGGGCGCGTAGCCGGCCGAGTCGGCCAGCTCGGAGAGGTCGGTCATCCGCTCCACCGCGTCGATGACCTGCCAGGCGCCCCGCTGTTGCAGGACGGAGGTCACCAGGGCGCGGTACTCGCGGGCGAGTTCGCGGGCCTTTCCGGCGTAGGCCGGTTCGTCGAGTTCGGACGCCTCGACCCAGAGCGCCGCGCCGGGGCCGGGGACGCCGGAGCCGATCCGGGCCCGGGACAGGCCACGGATGACGGCGGCGGGCTCACCCTCGGGCAGCCGGCCGACCTTCTCGATGGTGGCGATCACGCCGACCGGGCCGTACTCGCCGTCGATCCGGGGCACGGCGAGCAGCTTGCGGTCGCCGGTCGCGCGGGCGGCGTCGATCGCGGCCTGGGTGGACGGGTCGAGGGTCACCGGGATGACCATCCCGGGCAGCAGCACGGCGTCGGTCAGTGGAAGTACCGGAAGAGTTGCCATGGAACACCTGCCATCACGTTGACTTGAGCGTGTCTGGCTCAAGTAACAAAGCGTTCCCCTTGTTCCGGCTTGTGACTCAGGCCACTCCCACCCCCGGGTCGGTGCCGTAGAGCCGTGGATCTCCGGGCGGCAGCACCGGCTCCGGGGCGTTCGCACGCGGGTTGTCGTCGTACCGGAACTCGCCCTTGCCGTCCGGCGACGGTCCGGACGCCCAGCGGCTCTGCGCCGCGTCCGTACCCGAGGAGAACCCGAGGTACGTGTAGCCGTACTCCTCCGCGAGGTCGCCGGTGTCCGGGAACGCCTCCGGCACCGGCATGTCCTCCAGCCCGTCCTCCTTGAGCTGCTCGATCGCCGCCAGCCACATGTTCTGGTGCATCGTGTCGCGGGCCAGCAGGAAGCGCAGCATCTGCTTGACGCCCGGGTCGTCGGTCATGTGGAACAACCGGGCGACCTGGAGCCGACCCTGCGCCTCCGCGGTCACGTTGAGCTGGAAGTCGGCGAGCAGGTTGCCGCTCGCGGTGATGAAGCCGCCGCTCCAGGGCACACCGTTGGCGTCGGTCGGCAGCGCCCCGCCACCGCCGTGGATGAAGTGTGCCGGGTTCGACCCGGCGTAGATCGCCGCGCCCCCGGGGTTGTCCGCGATGCCCTCCGACAGCGACAGCGGCGCGGCGTCCAACAGCCGGGTGATCATCGTGACGATCATCTCGACGTGGCCCATCTCCTCGGTACCGACGTCGAGCAGCAGATCCTTGTACCTGCCGGGCAGGCGGCAGTTCCACCCCTGGAAGAGGTACTGGTTGGCGACCGTCATCTCACCCCACTTGCCGCCCAGCACCTCCTGCAGGCGGCGGGCGAACGCGGCGTCCGGGCCGTCCGGTTTGGCCTCGAACTGCAGGTCCTTGACGTGACGGAACATCTGGCCCCCTCGGTACGGCAATTGGCGGTGCAGCCGTTCCCGTACCGGTGACCCGGCCGGGCCAACCCGTGTCCCGGCGGGGTCAGCGCACCGGAAGCAGCACCTCCAGCGCCGCGCCGCGCGGCTGCAACCGATGCGCCCGCAGCGCTCCTCCGTCCACCGCGACGAGCTGCCGGACGATCCACAACCCCAGCCCGGACATCCCGTGCACCGGCGCCGGGCGGCGCAGCGCGGCCAGCAGCGCGTCGTCGACGCGGCCCTCGTCGGTCACCAGCACGCTCAGGCCGGGCCCGCGCACCGTGGCGTAGAGCCCGACCTGCCCCTGCGGCGGCCCGTGCCGCAGCGCGTTCTCCACCAGGTTGACGAGCACCTGGCGGGTTCGTCCGGACGGCACCGGGCAGGATCCCGCCAACCGGGTGGCCCGCACCCGCCGCCGACCGGCCGGCACCAGCGCGGCGGCCTCGCGCAGAATGCCCGCCAGCGCGACGGTCGGCTCCGGTTGGGGGGTCAGCGCCAGCGCGCCGGTGCCGGCCGCGGCGTCGCGCAGCAGGCTCTGCAGGTGGGCGGCCTGGTCGCGGGCCAGCTCGGTGATCGCCCGCCGGTCGGCGCCGCTCAGCTCGCGGTGCTCGTCGGCCAACGCACAGGTCAGCGAGGTCAGGGTGCTGATCGGCGTACGGAACTCGTGGCACAACACCCGCAACAGCAACTCCGCATCGGCCACCGGTGCTCGCAGGTCACCCGAAGCGGGCTCGATCCGGCGCAACCCTCGCAGCAGGCCCTGCAAACCGTGGCGTGCGCGCATCCACCCGACTCCCCTCGTTCGGTGCGTACCCGCATGATCGGTACCCGCTGGGGAACGGCGCAGACATGCCGGGAGCCTCCACCATGCGAATCGTCGTCGTGGACGATCACCCCCTCTTCGTCCGCGGCCTCGAATTGCTGCTCCCCATCACCACCGACGGCCGGGCCGAGGTGGTCGCCTCCACCGGCGACGCCACCGCCGCGGCGGCGCTGGTCAGCCGCTGCCAGCCCGACCTGGCCCTGGTCGACCTGCACATGCCACCACCGGGCGGCATCCGGGCGGTGGCAGCGATCCGACGGACCACCCCCCGGATACGTGTGGTCGCGATGTCCGGTTCCACCGACCCGGCACCGGCAATGGAGGCGCTGCGGGCCGGCGCCGAGGGGTTCCTGCCGAAGACCAGCGAGCCGGAGGCACTCCTGCCCCCGTTGCGGGCCGTCCTCGACGGATGGGCGGTCCTCCCGGCCGAGCTGCTGCACGCCATGCTGCGCCCCACCCACGCGACGCCCGTCGACCTGGACGGCGAGGAACGCCGGCTGCTCCGGGCGATCGCCTCCGGCCGCACCACCGTCGACATCGCCGACGAACTGCATGTCTCGGAGCGGACGGTGAAACGAATGACCGCCGCGTTGCTGCGCAAGTTGCGGGTTTCCAACCGGGCGGAGGCAGCCGCCATCGCCGGGCACACCGGCCTTCTCGGCGAATGACGCCGCTTCATCCGCCCCGATTCACGGTTTTGCTCGGTAACGGAATCGCGACGCGCCGAATGAATGGGACGCATATTGTTGCGGATTCCGGGGGTGATAGGTCAGACTTTGGACACATCCCGCCGCACACAGGGAGTAATCGGCAATGGCGAGAAAAGTAATCACGGTCCTGACCGACGACCTCGACGGTGGGAAGGCCGATCGGACGGTCGAGTTCAGTCTCGACGGCGTCGCCTACACGATCGACGTCTCGGACGAGAATGCCGGCGTCCTTCGCAAGGCGCTGGATCCGTACATCAATGCGGGTCGGCGGATCGGGCGCGGCCCGGTCGAGAGCACCCGCTCAGTCCGGCGTCCGGGGCGACCCGCCGGCGCGGGAATGGATCGCGAGCAGAACCGAGCAATCCGGGAATGGGCCGTCAAGAACGGCTACAAAATTTCCGAACGGGGCCGGATCCCGGTTGAGGTCGTCGAGGCGTACAAGAGCCGCTGACGCGCGAGTCGACGACGGGGCCCTGCCGGAAACGGCGGGGCCCCGTC
>NZ_JBSFBM010000370.1:0-6265 GCF_053592955.1 Micromonospora sp. NPDC002411
GCCGCTGTTCCGCCGTACCCACCCGAGCGCGGTGACCGTGGTGGTCGCGGCGCTCGCCCTGGTCCAGGTGGTCGCCGAGTGGGGCCCACTCGTCTACGACGTCGCCGTCCTGATCGCGCTCTACAGCGTGGTGAAGTACGGCGAGCGGCTCCGCGACGGGGTTCTGGCCGGCGCGGTCGCCGCCGTGGGCGTGCTGCTGGCCGCCGCGCAGACCCCCGGCGTCATCCAGTGGTGGGTCACCGCGCTGTGGTACGCCCTGGTCACCGGCGCGGTGTGGCTGGTCGCGCTGAACGTGCGCACCCGGCGGCTCTACGTGCTCAGCCTGGAGGAACGGGCCACGACCCTGGAACGTGAACGGGAGGCCGAGTTCCGGGCGGCGGTCGCCGAGGAACGCACCCGGATCGCGCGGGAACTGCACGACGTGGTCGCCCACAGCATGGCGGTGATGATCGTCCAGGCGGACGGCGCCCGATTCATGTTCGACCGTGACCCCGCCCAGGCGCGCACCGCCGTGAAGGTGGTCGCGGACACCGGCCGGCAGGCCCTGGAGGAGATGCGTCGCCTGGTCGGCGTCCTCCGCGACGCCGGACCGGGCATCGCGGACGGGTCCGACGGCCTGGTGGTGGCCGCCGACCCGGAGCACCGCCGCCTGGCCCTGGCCGAGCTGCCGGACCTGCTGGCCCGGTTCGACGACGCCGGGCTGCGAATCCGCAGCACCGTCACCGGGGCGCCTCCGGCGCTGCCCCCGGGATTGGAGCTGACCGTCTACCGGGTCGTGCAGGAGGCGCTGACCAACGCGCTCAAGCACGCCGGCGTCGGCGCCAGCGTCGAGGTCGTCCTGACCTACAGCGACGAGGCCGTCGTGGTCCGGATCCTCGACAACGGGCTGGGCCGCCCACTGGTCAGCCCGGCACCGTCGGGCGGTCACGGTCTCCTGGGCATGCGGGAGCGGGTGACGGTGTACGACGGCAGCCTCACCGCCGGCCCCCGGCCGGTCGGGGGCTGGCAGGTCGAGGTGCGGCTACCGCTACCGTCGGAGCCGGCAACGGAGGTGATCGCGGCATGACGATCCGAGTGGTGATCGTGGACGACCAGGCGCTGGTCCGCGCCGGGTTCCGCATGGTGCTGGACTCCCAGCCCGACCTGAAGGTGGTCGGCGAGGCGATCGACGGCGCCGACGCCCTACGGGTGCTCGCCCGCACCGAGGCCGACGTCGTCGTGATGGACATCCGGATGCCGACCATGGACGGGGTGGAGGCGACCCGGCGGCTCTGCGCCGACCGGCCCGCCGGCCCGCCCCGGGTGCTGGTCCTGACCACCTTCGACACGGAGGCCGACGCCTTCGCGGCCCTGCAGGCCGGCGCGAGTGGGTTCCTGCTCAAGAACGTCCCACCGGAGGACCTGCTGGCCGCGATCCGGGTGGTCGCCCAGGGCGACTCCGTGGTCGCCCCGTCGATCACCCGACGGCTGCTGGACCGTTTCGCCGGGCAGCTCGGCACCGCGCCGACCGCCGACCCTCGGCTCGCGCAGCTCACCGAACGGGAGCGGGAGGTGCTGCTGCTGGTCGCCCAGGGGCTCTCCAACGCGGAGATCGCCAACCGGGTGCACGTGGCCGAGGCGACGGTGAAGACACACGTCGGGCGGATCCTGGCGAAACTCCAGCTCCGCGACCGGGTTCAGGCGGTGGTCCTGGCGTACGAGAGCGGGTTGGTCACACCCGGCGGATGACGCCGCGTACGACCTGGGTCGTAGCGACCGGCGGACGCGGCGCGACCCGGGGCGCACACGGGTCGAGCGCGCAGGTGGAGACGGGCGGACAGGCGTCGGTCATAGCGTCGGAAGGGTCCGATCCGCCACCTGCACCGGGAGCCCCGCTTGATCCGCCTGACCCTGCGCTCGCTGCGCGCCGAAGCGCTGCGCATGCTGCTCTCCGCGCTGGCCGTCGTGCTCGGCGTCGCGTTCGTCGCCGGCACCATGATCTTCGTCGACGGGATGCGCGCCGGGACGTACGAGCGGGCCGGCACGTTCGACCGCCATACCGACCTGGGTGTCTACTCGGCCGGCCGGGAGGTGTTGCCCCCGACCCTGGTCGACCGGGTGAGGGCGGTCGACGGGGTGGCCGCGGCGGCCGGTGAACTGACCAACACGGCCGGGGTGCTCGGCGTCGACGGTCGACCGGTGCTCGGCTTCACCATGCTCGTCGCGATCCCCACCGAGGACGCCCTGCGCTCGTACGACGTGGTCGCCGGACGGTTGCCCGACCGCGCCGGAGAGGTGGTGCTCGACGCGCCGACGGTCGCCGCGGAGGGCTTCGCGCTCGGCGCCGCGGTCCGCGTCGGCGGCTCCAGCGGCCCGGCCCGCCCGTACACCCTGGTCGGCACCGTCGACGTGGCGGGCACCGCCCGTGATGTCGGCGGCCCGTTCGTCGGCATGGTCGGACCGGACGCCCTGGCCCTCACCGGCGAGCGGGGGTACGGCCGGATTCTGGTGGCGGCCCGGCCGGGCGCCTCCGTCGCGGCGCTGACCGACCGGCTGCGCGCCGTGATCGGCGGCGAGGCCGTCGTGAAGTGCCGTCAGCAGATCCTCGACGAGGCCGTCGAGGACGCGGTCCGCAACGTGGACCAGTTCCGGATGCTGCTGTTGATCTTCGTTGGGGTCGCCGTGGTGGTGGCCGGTTTCGTCATCGCCAACACGTTCGCGATCGTGTTGGCGCAGCGCACCCGGCGCACCGCCCTGCTACGCCTGGTCGGGGCCACGCGGGGCCAGGTCTTCCGGGCCGCCGTGCTGGAGTCGGCGGTGCTGGGGCTGGTGGCCTCCGCGTGCGGTGTGCTGCTCGGGGTGGTCCTCGCCGGCGGGATGCGACTGTTGATGTCCCGACTGGACGCGCCGGTCGCTGGCGGCCTGACCGTGACCGGCTCGACAGTCCTCACCGGACTGCTCCTGGGCACCGCGCTGACCGTGTGCGCCGCTCTGCTCCCGGCCTGGCGGGGGACCCGGGTCGCCCCGGTGGCCGCGCTGACCGACGCCGCGGTGCAGCCCGCGCGCGCCGCTGGTCGGGTGCGGCTGGCCGTCGGCGCCGTGGTCCTGGCCGTCGGTGTCGCGGCGCTGATCGGCGCTGCCAGCGCGGGCCAACTGCTGCTGGTGGCGGCCGGCGGGGTGCTGGCCTTCTTCGGGATCGTCCTGTTCGGGCCGGTGCTCGTTCCGGCCCTGGCCCGGGTGTTCGGCTGGCCGGCCCGCCGCGTGCTCGGGGCGACCGGCGACCTGGCGGTGGCCAACACGACCCGCAACCCGCGGCGGGTCGCCGCGAGCGCCACCGCCCTGGTGATCGGGATCGGGCTGGTGTCGGCGTTCATGGTCGGCGCCCGCAGCACCAAGGACGGCATCGAACGCAGCGTGGACGCCCAGATCGGCACCGACTTCGTGGTCAGCGGTATCGGTCAGAACCTGCCGGCCGCGCTCGCCGACGAGCTCACCGCCCGACCCGAGTTGGGTGTCGTGCACGAGCAGCGCAGCACTGTCGTCGCCGACGTCGAGATCCGCGCGGCCCACCCGGCGCTCGTCGGCCGGACCCTGGGCGCGGTGCTCGCCGGCGACGCCGGTCGGGTCGGGCCGGGGCAGGTGCTGGTACACCGGGAGTTGGCGCAGGCACGCGGCTGGCAGGTCGGCTCACCGGTGACAGTGCGAGGCCACTCGTTCCAGGTGGCGGCCGTGGTCACCGACGACACGTCCGGCGACGGCGCGCCCACCGGACACGTCATCGACATGGCCGACGCGGACTTCGCCGCGCTCTTCCCCGACCAACGCGGTTTCCTGGCCGAGATCGACCCCGCCGCCGGGGTGAGCGCCGAGCAGGCCCGGGAGGTGATCGAGACGGTGCTGGGCCGCTACCCGACGGTGAACCTGTTGGACCAGGGCGCGTACAAGAAGATGCTGACCGGCACCGTCGACATGCTGCTCGTCTTCGTCACCGCGCTGCTCGGCTTGGCGGTGGTGATCGCACTGGTCGGCGTGGCGAACACGCTGAGCCTGTCGGTGGTCGAGCGGACCAGGGAGAACGCCGTGCTGCGGGCGGTCGGGCTCAGCCGAGGGCGCATGCGGGCCGTACTCGCCGTGGAGGCGGTGCTGATGGCGCTGGTCGGCGCGGTGCTCGGCGTGGCGCTGGGCACCGGCGTCAGCGCCTCCGCGATGGCTTTGCTGGACCGCCTCGGCGGGGACTTCCACGTGGTGCTGCCGCTCGCTCAGCTCGGTCTGACCCTCGCCGTCGCGGTGGTGGCCGCCCTGCTCGCCTCCGTGTTGCCCGCCCGTCGAGCGCTGTCCCGTCCGGTCGTCGAGGCGCTGGCCGACCAGTGACCTGGGACGGCTGCTCGGACGGACATCCGCTGGCCGGTCCCGCCACCTGTCGCCGGCGGGACCGGCCAGCGGTGCCGGGTCTACAGGCGCTCGACCAGCGGGCCGACGCACCGGTTGCGGGTGTCGAACACGTAGCTGGCGTGCCGGACCACGAGGTCGTAGTCGAAGCTGTCGTGGTCGGTGACCACCACCACCCCGTCGGCGGCGCTCACCTCCCGCTCGGACAGCCCGACCACTGTGACCCCGGCCGGGATCTGGTGCGGCTCGGCGTACGGCTCCACCGCGTGGACCTCGGCCCCGAGCGCCTGCAACCGGCGGGCCACGTCGACCGCCGGGGAGTCCCGCATGTCGCCGGTGTTCTTCTTGTACGCCAGTCCGAGCAGCAACAGCCGGGCACCGCTGACGGAGCGGCCCTTCCGGTTCAGTCCCGCCATGACCCGCTGCGCGACGTGCTCGGGCATCTCGTGGTTGATGTCGTTGGCCAGCTCGATGAACCGGAACTGCCGGCCGAGGCGGCGCTTGACCTGCCACGACAGGTAACACGGGTCGATCGGCAGGCAGTGCCCGCCCACTCCGGGGCCGGGCCGGAACGGCAGGAAGCCGAACGGTTTGGTCTCGGCGGCGTCGATCGCCTGCCACACGTCGATGTCGAGGTGGTGCGAGAGCATCGTCAGCTCGTTGATCAACGCGATGTTGACCTGGCGGAACGTGTTCTCGATCAGCTTGGTCAACTCGGCGACCCGGGTGGAGTCCACCGGGACGGTGCGGTGCACGAGGCGCTGGTAGAACTCGTCCACGCGGGCCAGCGACGCCGGGTCCACCCCGGAGACCACCTTCGGGGTGTTCTCCAGCTTCCAGGTCGGGTTGCCCGGGTCGATCCGTTCCGGGCTGTAACCGAGGTGGAAGTCACCCGGGCTGGTCAGCCCACTGGCCGACTCCAACAGCGGGCGCAGCAACTCCTCCGTGGTGCCGGGGTACGTGGTGGACTCCAGGACGACCGTGCAACCCGGCCGGACGTACGGAGCGATGCCGATACCGGCCTGCTCGACGAAGCTCAGGTCGGGAGTGCCATCGCGCAGCGGGGTCGGCACGGTGATGACGCAGATGTCGAAACCCTCCGCGTCGGAGTACTCCGTGCTGGGGTTGTACCGGCCGCTGCTCAACGCCCGGCCCAGCCGGTCGGTCGGGATGTCCTCGATGAACGACTCGCCGGAGGCGAGACGCTTCACCCGGTCGGCGTCGACGTCGAGGCCGACCACGTCCAGCCCCGCTTCGACGGCTCGCAGGGCCAGCGGCAGCCCGACGTACCCCTGACCAATCACGACCAGCTTGTCAACGCTCACCCAGGCTCCTGCGGCAGTTGGTGGAAATGGCCTGCAGAGAGCCTAGAGGCGTCTTCAGCGACGTAAGTCCGTTTTGGGGATATCGGTGCTGGTGGGACTGTGCCGAGGAGCGGCGGGCGGCGGATTACTCGCCGCCCGCGCCCTCCGGAATGGTCGGCGTGCTCTCCGTCGCCGTGGGCGTGGCCGACGTCGGCGGGGTGCTCGGTTCGCCGGTCGGACCACCTGTGGGCGCGGTGGGCCCGGTCGGCGTCCCCGTCGGAGTCGGTGAACTGGTCGTCTGGCTGGGCTGCGTGCTCGGCGTGGTGGAGACCGAGGCGGACGGGGAGTTGCCCGGGACAGGCGGCCGATCAGGCCGGCCGGGGTCACCGGTGGAGACCTGCTCGTTCGCGGCCGGCAGCTCCTGCGGGCCGCTCGGCGCGACAGTCGGCGAGGTGGTGGGCAGTTTGACCGCCGGGTTCTCGCCGGTGTGGCGCGCCGCGCCCAGAGCGGCACCGAGCCCGACCAGCGCGACCAGTACGGCCGCGGCCGCGCCGACCAGCGGACCCCGCCGCCGCTGACGCCCGGCCTGCCCC
>NZ_JBSFBM010000371.1:0-6162 GCF_053592955.1 Micromonospora sp. NPDC002411
CGTACCTGAACGGTGGTCCGGAGCCCGAGTTCAACTACCACCGGTTCTGGGCACAGGCTGACGTCGCCATGGCGTACGCCGACTACGGCAGCATGCCCCGAACGCCCGCCCGAGCCGTGCGTCGATCGGCCTCACCGAGCGTGAGCTTCAGGTGCTGCTGGGCATGGCCGAGGGCAAGAGCAACGCGGAGATCGGCCGGGAGCTGTTCGTCTCGGAGGACACCGTCAAGACCCACGCCCGGCGGTTGTTCCGCAAGCTCGGCGCGCGGGACCGGGCGCACGCGGTGGCGGCGGGCTTCCGCGCCGGCCTGGTCGCCTGACCGAACGGCGGCGTCACCCGGCGGCGGTCGGGGTGCCCGGCTCGTCCTCGGTGCCCTCGGAGAGGGTGTCGTGCACGCCGTCGGCGTACCCCCGGGCGTAGTCCCAGGTCACGTAGTGGTCCGGGTCGGGGTCGTAGGCGGGCTCGTGCACCCGGGGGCGACCCGAGTTGAGCAGGTGGCGCAGGTTGCCCCGGAGCAGGTCCCAGTCGAAGTAGTGCGGCTCTCGACAGTCCTCGCATTCGATCACCAGCCCGCGAACCCCGATCGGGGCCAGCAGGGCCTGGTAGATCTCCAGGTCGGCGAGGTCTTCCAGCACATCCTGCCGCTCGACGTCGGTTAGTGGATCAGGCGTCGCGTCATCGCCCGGGTCGTCCAGATCCGCTGTGGGATCGGCCGGGTCGCCATTGAACGGGTCGATGGGCTCGTCGTGCACCCCTTCACCGTAGACCCAACGCGGCGCGGACGTCCGCCCCCCGGCCGCGCGCCGGGCCGGGCCGCCACGGACGGGTCGCCCAGCTCACTGGGTACGATGAGGCGACGTGCCGGCACCGTGGCGCGCTCCGGTGCCCGCCCGCGCCACCTCGCTGAAGCCCATCCGAGCAGCTCAGGGGAGCAATCGTGGAAAATTCGCCCAGCACCGATCTTCCGGCCGGCGCCGAGCACGCCGACCTGGGCGGCCACCTGCCCGAGCTGCCGGCCGGCTCCGCCCGGGTGGTTCCGCTCGGCCTCACCTTCGACGACGTGCTGTTGCAGCCGGGCGAGTCGGACGTGGTGCCCAGCCGGGTCAACACCCGGACGAAGCTCACCCGCAACGTCGAGTTGTCGATTCCGCTGCTCTCCAGCGCGATGGACACGGTGACCGAGGCCCGGATGGCGATCGCCATGGCCCGCCAGGGCGGCATCGGCGTGTTGCACCGCAACCTGTCCCTGGAGGACCAGGCGCTCCAGGTCGACCTGGTCAAGCGCTCCGAGTCCGGCATGATCACCAACCCGGTGACCGCCAGCCCGGACGACACGCTGCGCGAGGTCGACGAGCTGTGCGGGCGTTACCGCATCTCCGGGGTTCCGGTGGTGGACGGCGACGGCCAGTTGGTCGGCATCGTCACCAACCGGGACATGCGTTTCGTCTCCGAGCCGAACACCCCGGTCCGCGAGATCATGACCCACACCCCGCTGATCACCGCCCGGGTGGGGGTCAGCAAGGACGACGCGCTGGCGCTGCTGCGTCAGCACAAGGTCGAGAAGCTGCCGATCGTCGACGACTCGGGTCGGCTGCGTGGCCTGATCACCGTCAAGGACTTCACCAAGAGCGAGCAGTACCCGGACGCCAGCAAGGACGACGCCGGTCGCCTCCGGGTGGCCGCCGCCATCGGCGTCGGCGAGGACGCGTACAAGCGGGCCCGTGCCCTTGTCGACGCGGGCGTCGACGTGCTGATCGTGGACACCGCGCACGGCCACCAGCGGGCCGTGCTGGACATGGTCCGCAGGCTCAAGGCCGACGTCACCGTCGACATCATGGGCGGCAACGTGGCCACGTACGCCGGCGCGAAGGCGCTTGTCGACGCCGGCGCCGACGGCGTCAAGGTGGGCGTGGGGCCGGGCGCGATCTGCACCACCCGGATCGTCGCCGGGGTCGGCGTGCCGCAGGTGACCGCGATCATGGAGGCGGCCAGGGCCGCCCGTCCGGCCGGCGTGCCGGTGATCGGCGACGGCGGCATCCAATACTCCGGCGACATCGCCAAGGCCCTGGTGGCTGGCGCCGACACGGTGATGCTCGGCAGCCTGCTGGCCGGCTGCGAGGAGAGCCCCGGCGAGCTGATCTTCGTCAACGGCAAGCAGTTCAAGACCTACCGCGGGATGGGGTCGCTCGGCGCGATGCAGTCCCGGGGCCAGGCCAAGTCGTACAGCAAGGACCGCTACTTCCAGCAGGACGTGCTCAGCGACGACAAGCTCGTCCCGGAGGGCGTCGAGGGCCAGGTTCCCTACCGGGGGCCGCTGTCCCGGGTGGCCCACCAGCTGGTCGGCGGGCTGCGGCTGGCCATGGGGTACGCCGGTGCGGAGAACATCCCCGATCTGCACCGCCGGGGCCAGCTCATCCGGATCACCGCGGCGGGTCTGAAGGAGAGCCACCCGCACGACATCCAGATGACCGTCGAGGCGCCCAACTACCACACCCGCTGACCCACCACCCCCAACCACCTGGAGTCCCCCATGCGTGACGTGGTCGAGATCGGGCTGGGCAAGACCGCGCAGCGCGGTTACCACCTGGACGACATCGCCATCGTGCCGAGCCGCCGCACCCGGGACGTCGATGACGTCTCCACCTCCTGGCAGCTCGACGCGTACCCGTTCGGCATTCCGTGCGTCGGCCACCCCTCCGATGCCACCATGAGCCCGGCCTCGGCGGTGCGGCTCGGTCAGCTCGGCGGCCTCGGCGTGCTCAACGTCGAGGGGCTCTGGACCCGCTACGAGAACCCGACGAAGGTGCTGGAGGATCTGGCCGGCCTCGACGAGGACGCCCGCGCCACCAAGCGGCTCCAGGAGGTGTACGCCGAGCCGATCCGTCCGGACCTGATCGCCGAGCGGGTTCGTGAGCTGCGGGCCGGCGGCGGCACTGTGGCGGTGCGGGTCTCCCCGCAGCACACGCTGGCGCTGGCGCCGGTGATCCTGGACGCCGGGGTGGACATCCTGGTCATCCAGGGCACCATCGTCTCGGCCGAGCACGTGTCGACCACCGACGAGCCGTTGAACCTCAAGGAGTTCATCGCCGACCTGGATCTGCCGGTGATCGTCGGCGGCTGCACGGACTACAAGACGGCGCTGCACCTGATGCGTACCGGCGCGGCCGGTGTGATCGTGGGCATCGGCGGCGACGAGTGGTCGACCACCGAGTCGGTGCTGGGCATCCGGGTGCCGATGGCCACCGCGATCGCCGACGCGGCGGCGGCCCGTCGCGACTACCTCGACGAGACCGGTGGCCGGTACGTGCACCTGATCGCCGACGGTGACATGCAGACCTCGGGCGACATCGCCAAGGCGCTGGGGTGCGGCGCGGACGCGGTGATGCTCGGTGAGCCGCTGTCGCTTTGCGACGAGGCCCCCGCCGGTGGTGCCTGGTGGCACTCGGCGGCGAGCCACCCGTCGTTGCCGCGGGGCGCGTTCGAGGTTGCCGGTGAGCCGCTCGGGTCGATGGAGGAGCTGCTCTTCGGGCCGGCGGACGAGGCCGACGGTCAGCTCAACCTGTTCGGTGGGCTGCGTCGGGCGATGGCCAAGTGCGGCTACCGCGACCTGAAGGAGTTCCAGAAGGTCGGCCTGGTCCTCGACCGCTGACCCTTCCGACCAACGTGCGAAGGCCGGCCCGTACGGGCCGGCCTTCGTCGTGTTCAGCCTGGCGTCACTTCTCGACGTAGATGGTCAGGTCGGACATGTTGCGGTAGCTGCTCGCCGCGAAGTCGAGCGACTGGCCCTTGTTGTCGACGCCGCCGGGGGCGGTGTCCATCTCCCAGTTGGCGTGGTGGAAGTTGCGCTCGCCGATGGTCTGGAAGAACTGCTGGAAGTTGATGTCGCCGTCGCCGAGCGGGACCATCTGGTGACCGTTGGGGACGCTGGTGTCCCGGTCGCCGTCCTTGGCGTGGAAGAGCGGGAACCTTGTGGTCCGGTCGGCGACGGTGAGGATCGGGTCGAACAGGTCGGTGACCTCCTGGCCGGCCCCGTTGACGTACTTCTGGTGCTTGTAGCGGGCCACGTAGGCCCAGTAGATGTCGAGCTCGAAGAAGACGTACCGCGGGTCGGTGATCTCGAAGAAGTATTCGAGTCGGCGGATGCCGGACGACCGGGTCTGCCGGCCCTGCGCGTCGCGCGGGCCACGGTCGATCAGGAAGCTGTACGCGGCGTCGTGGTTGTGCGTGTAGAGCCGCATGCCCCGGGCCTTGGCCTGCCTGCCCAACTCGTTCCAGATGTCCGCGGCGGCGTCCCACTCGGCCTTGTACGCGCTGTTGGTCGGGTCGCTGCCGGTGCCGATGTTCTTCATGCCGAGTTCCTCGGCGATGTCCAGCTGTTGCTGGAAGGTGGCCGGCTGGATCGTGGCGTGGGTCCCGTTGGCGACCAGGCCGTTGTCGTCGAGGATCTTGCGGATCTCGGCCGGGGTGATCTGCCGGCCGAGGATCTCGGTGCTCTGCGTGTAGCCGGCGAACTCGATCTCCTTGTAGCCGATCTCGGCGAGCCGGGCGAGGACGCGCTCGAAGCCGTAGGGCACCCCGCTGTCGTCCGGCGCGGCGGTGATCCGGTCGCGGACGCTGTAGAGGATGATGCCGCGGTTGCGGGCCGGGATCAGCGGCTCGACCCGCAGCTTGCTCGCGTTGGGGTTGGCGAGTGCGGGGGTGCCGGTGGCGAGGACCGGCAGGCCGGCCGCGCCGATCGCGGCGGCGGCTCCGGCGGAGGCGGCGAGCAGGGACCGGCGGCTCAACCGGGGGGTGGGGGTGGCGTCGGGTGCGGTGTGGTCGGGCATGGTTCCACCTTTCGCGACGGTGGTCGGGACCAGACACTAACGTCGGTCTAAGTCGAAAGAAAGTGAAGATCGATCACTACTTTTGTTTGTTCCAACGAAAGTGACTGATGATCGTCGATATAGACCGCGCGACCGGTGGCGCTGACTACGCTCGTCCTGACCGCGATGCGGCAGGAGGAGTGTGCATGGCCCGGACCCGACGGACACCGGCCGCCGGTCGGCTGACCACCACGGCCACCGCTCTGACCTGCGTGGTCGCGCTGCTCACCGCCGGCTGTACGGGCGACAGCGACGGTTTCCGGCCCGGTGCCGCCGACGCCGGCGATCCGTACGTGCCGGGGCACGGCAACGGCGGGTACGACGTCACGCACTACGGCCTCGACGTCCGCTACGACCCGCCGACCGACCGGCTGACCGGGCGGGCCGTCATCACCGCCACGGCCACACAGGACCTGTCCCGCTTCAATCTGGACCTGGTCGGCCTGGACGTCGCCACGGTGCGGGTGGGCGACGCGCCGGCCGACCACCGCCGCAGCGACGGTGAACTCGTGGTGACCCCACGCGACGGGCTCCCACGTGGCCGGCAGTTCACAGTGACCGTCGACTACGCGGGCGTGCCCACCGCCGTCGAGGACGGGTCGTTGGGCAGCGGCGGCTTCCTGCACACCGCCGACGGGGCTGTCGCGCTCGGGCAACCCGACTCGGCGGCCACCTGGTTCCCGGTCAACGACCACCCGTCGGACAAGGCCAGCTTCGACCTCGCGGTGACCGTCCCGGACGGTTTGGCCGCACTGAGCAACGGGGTGCCAGGTCCAAAGAGCAGCGCCGACGGCTGGACCACCTGGCGATGGTCGGAGCGCACGCCGATGGCGAGCTACCTCAGCACGCTCGTGATCGGCGACTACCGGGTGGTGACCGGCACCCACGCCGGCCGGCCGATGGTCACGGCGGTGGCGGCGAGCCTGCCGGCGACCGGTGCCGCAGCCAGCTCACTGGCCCGCACCGGGGAGATCGTCGACTTCCTGGCCAGCCGCTTCGGGCCGTACCCGTTCGAGTCCTACGGCGGGATCGTGATCGCCGACGAGCGCATCGGGTACGCGCTGGAGACCCAGTCGCGCCCCGTCTACGGGCCCGCCTTCTTCGCCGACGACCGGCCCAACCCGGGCGTCGTCGCGCACGAGCTGGCCCACCAGTGGTTCGGTGACAGCGTGTCGCTGACCAGATGGGGCGACATCTGGCTCAACGAGGGCTCCTCGGGGGCGCGTCGGCTGGTCGAGATCTGCGCGGGGCTCCCGCTTGCGGTGCGCATCGTCGGATCTCGGCTCCGGGCCCGCCC
>NZ_JBSFBM010000372.1:0-6151 GCF_053592955.1 Micromonospora sp. NPDC002411
CAGCCGTACTGGAACGCCGAGGCGACGATGCTCATGCACACCAAGGGCATCCTGGTGATGACCCCGGACTCCGCGATGGTGCTCACCGGCAAGCAGTCGCTCGACTTCTCCGGTGGTGTGTCCGCGGAGGACAACTTCGGCATCGGTGGCTACGACCGCGTGATGGGCCCCAACGGGCAGGCGCAGTACTGGGCGCCGAACCTCACGGCCGCCCGGGACGTGGTGATGGCGCACTACGACCACGCGTACGTCGCCCCCGGCGAGGACGCTCCCCGGCGGGCGGTCACCTCCGACCCGACCGAGCGCGACATCTCCGACTTCCCGCACGACGTGGCGGGCAGCGCCTTCCGCACCGTCGGGGAGATCTTCTCCGTCGAGGCGAACCCGGACCGCAAGAAGCCGTTCGACATCCGTACGGTGATGCGGGCCCTCTCCGACCAGGACCACCCGGTCCTGGAGCGGTGGGCGGGCATGGCGGACGCGGACACCGCTGTCGTGCAGGACGTCCACCTCGGTGGCATTCCGGTCTGCCTGCTCGGCATCGAGTCCCGGTCGGTGCCCCGGCACGGTTTCCCGCCCACCGACGGCCCGGACACCTACACGGCGGGCACGCTGTTCCCCCGCTCGTCGAAGAAGGCGGCGCGGGCGATCAACGCGGCCAGCGGCAACCGACCGCTCGTCGTCCTGGCGAACCTGTCCGGCTTCGACGGCTCACCGGAGTCGATGCGCAAGCTGCAACTGGAGTACGGCGCCGAGATCGGTCGGGCGATCGTCAACTTCGACGGGCCGATCGTCTTCTGCGTGATCTCGCGCTACCACGGCGGTGCGTTCGTGGTGTTCTCGAAGGCGCTGAACCCGAACATGACGGTGCTCGCGTTGGAGGGCTCGTTCGCCTCGGTGCTCGGCGGCGCACCCGCCGCCGCTGTGGTGTTCTCCGCCGACGTCAACGCCCGGACGGCGGCCGACCCGCGCGTGCGGGACCTGGAGGCCAGCGTGGCGGCCGCCAGCGGCACCGAACGCGCCGCCCTGACCGCGGAACTCGACGAGCTGCGCTCGTCGGTGCGGGCGGAGAAGCTCGGCGAGGTCGCCGCGGAGTTCGACCGGGTGCACAACATCCACCGCGCGGTCGAGGTCGGCTCGGTGGACGCTGTCGTCCGCGCCGCCGAACTGCGTCCTCGCATCATCGAGGCCATCGAGGCCCGCCTGGGCTAGTTGCCCGCGTACGACGTCAGCACCACCGGTCGACGACCGGTGGTGCTGACGTGTGGAAGGGTGAGGCGCGTGGCGGTCTAGCTGAGCGCCGCGTTCAGCGCGACGGCGATGACGAACCAGACGACGACCGTGCCGATGCCGACTCCGACCATGGCGAGCGCCTTGACGGCAGGTGTCATCCGGGTGTGGGCAACTGTCAGGTTTCCCCAGACGCCCAACGCCCCGACCAGCGCGCCCACAATACCGCCGACGGTGAACAGCAGGATCGGCAGCAGAACCAGGATGCGCAGGAAGATCGGCATGGAGGGCCCGGTCCGGTGCTGCACACCGTTGATCTCCACCGTCGGGTAGGGGTCGGCGAGAACGGTGCGAACCGTTGCCTGGACGACACCACCGTCCACCGTCGGCAACGCGTAACGTCTGCCCGTCCTGGGGGCCGGCACTCCGCCGACGGTCACGGCAGGGTGGCCAAAGAGTGCCTTGGTGGCGATGACGATCGGGCCAGCTACGCCGGCGACGTTGAGAGGTTCGGTGTTCACCGGCGTGATCTTAGGAACCGCTGCCCGCCTCGTCCATCCCCTTGATCATGCGGGTCGGCCCCCACGTCAGGTGGCGCGGCCCAGCAGTCGGTGGAGGACTCGGGCGTCAGTTCCACCGGTCCTGGTTGAGGAAGCGGGCAAAGCCTCGCCACGAGTTCGGCCCCATCACCCCGTCGATCGGGCCGGTGTAACCCCACCCCGAGGCGAGGCGCTGGACCGCCGCCCAGGTGTTCGCTCCCGGCACGCCGTCGATCGGACCGGTGTAGCCGTAGCCGCGCATGGCCAGTTGCAACGCGGCATAGGTCCGCACCCCGGGAGCGCCGTCGATCGGGCCGGCGTAGCCGGAGGTGATCCGCAGCCAGTTCTGCATGCGTTTGTAGAAGATGGTGCCGGGGACGCCGTCCTGCTCGGTGGATGTCTTCGGCAGACCGCCGCCACCCGGGTTCTGGTTGACGTAGGTCAGCGGGTTGATGCGTACGCCGCTGGGGTTGATCATGTGCCAGTGCACGTGGGGGCCCGTCGAGCTGCCGGAACCGGGGGCGCCAGCCGCACCACCCGAGCGGCCCACGATCGCGCCGGCGCCGACGGCGGTGCCGTTGGCCAGCAGGAACTGCGACAGGTGCAGGTACTGGCTGCGGTAACCGTCCGCGTGCTGGATCGTCACCGTGTGGCCGCCCGTACCGTTGTTCGGGATGTTCTGGATCGTGCCGGCACCGCAGGCCGGCAGGTCCGTCCCGACGCCCATCGCGAAGTCGATGCCGCCCAACGAGCCGCGGTTGAGGTGCTCCTGCCAGCTTCCGGTGATCGGGTAGCCGGCGAACGGGTTGTAGATGGCGGGAGCGGCACGAGCGGTCCCCGGCAGACCGATGACACCGCCGACGGCGAGGGCCCCGCCAGCCGACACGGTTCCGCGCAACAGCCTGCGGCGGCTCAACCCCGTCCGCGGCTGCTTCCCGTCGTCGCCGCAGCAGGCAGGCAGAGGGTCGTGTCTCATCATCAGTCTCCGTACGGTCGCAGATGACCATGGACCATCGAGGGTAGCCACTGGAGTGACTTCGCTCAATGTCAGGAACGCCGCACGGTGCCTGTGGAATCCGCCCTCAGCCGGTTCGCCGGTCGTGGCCCGGGGCGCTGTCGAGCTGCCAGGCCGTAGCGAGATCCTCGCGTGCCCGGGCCACCCGGGACCGGATCGTGCCGACCGGGCACTGGCAGATCTCCGCCGCCTCGGCGTACGACAGGCCGAGCACCTGGGTGGCCACGAACGCCTCGCGGCGATCTCGGGCCAGGCCGGCGATCAGCTGGTGCAGCGTCACGCTCTCGTCGGCGCCGGCGGTGATCGCCCCGGCGGCCTCGGCCGCCGCCTGCCAGTCCGGCACGGACGCCAGCCTCGGCCGGACCACCGCCGTGCGTACATGGTCGACGGCGACCCGCCGGGCGATCGTGAACACCCACGTGCGGGCTGACGAGCGGCCGGCGAAGCCGGGCAGGTTGCGGAATGCCCGCAGGAACGTCTCCTGGGTCAGGTCGTCGGCCTCACCCGGCCCGGCGAGATGCGACAGGAACCGCCAGACCTGGTCCTGGAGGGCCCGGATGAACGCCGTGGCGGCCTGCTGGTCGCCCTGGCCCGCATCCTGCGCCCACCGGGTGACCTGGGCGTCGTCAACGCCGCCGGTCCGCACAGACCACCGTCCTGTGTGCCACGGGCGCTCCTTCTCGGCCGAGAGGCCGTCGTCGGGACGCCGCCGGTCAGCCGCGCACTCTGGTTGTCGCCGGCTGGTCCGGAAAAGTTCCCGGGGCTCCCACATTCGGGTGACGGTTCCCCTCGGTGCTCTCCCGTGCGGGCGGCGGCACCGGGTCGGGCGTACGCCAGGAACGCCACAGGTTGCTGTAGCCGCCACCGGCCGCGAGCAGCTCGGCGTGCGTACCGTGCTCGGCGACGCGGCCGTGGTCCAGGACGACGATGCGGTCCGCGGTGGCCGCCTGGCTGAGCCGGTGGGCGACGACCAACGTGGTACGGCCCTCGGTGGCCGCCACGGCGGCCCGATCGAGGTCGCGCGCGCCCGCGCTGCCCGCCTCGGCGGTGGCCTCGTCGAGGACCGCGACGGCGGGGTCGGCGAGAACGAGCCGGGCCAACGCGAGGTGCTGGGCCTGCGCCGCGGTGAGCTGCCGTCCGCCCTCCCCCACCGCGGTCGCCAGCCCGTCCGGCAGGGTACGCAGCCACCCGGTGGCGCCGACGAGGTCGAGGGCGCGGGTCAGCTCGGCGTCGGTGGCGTCCGGGTCGGCCAGGCGCAGGTCGTCGGCGAGCGGCCCGGCGAACACGTGCACCTCCTGGCTGATCAGGGCGATCTCGCGCCGGAGCTGGTGTTCGCCGAGCTGGGCCAGCGGCACGTCGCGCAGGCGCACCGAACCCTGGCTGGGCTCGATGATGCCGGCGATGATGCCGGCGAGCGTGCTCTTGCCCGCACCGCTCGCGCCCACCAGTGCCACCCGCTCACCGGGCGCGAGACGGAGGGTGATGTCCCGCAGCACGACAGGTCCGTCGTCGTAGCGGTGCTGCGCGACTGTCACCTCCAGCGCCGCCGGCTCGGGCCGCTCCGGACGGGCAGGCCGGCTGCTGTCGGGCGATGCGGTGTCCGGCAGTGTGGTCACCCCGACGAGCCGGGCGAGGCTCGCCCCGGCCTGGAGCACCGAGTCCGACTCGAACAGCAGCAGGCCGATGGGGTTGAAGAGGCGGTGGAAGTAGAGGGCGGCGGTGGTCGCCGCGCCGACGGTGGACAGGTCCTCGCGGACCAGCAGGAAGCCGGCGAGCAGCACGGCGGCCAGCCCCACGAACTCGGACCTGTTGATGCGCAGTCCGAACCGGGTGAACAGGCCGAAGATCTCCAGCGACAGGTCGCGGGCGACGCCGGAACGATCCGCGATCCGCGCGACGTGCGCGTCCTCCATCCGGTAGGCGCGTACCGTCGCCGAGCCGCGCAGCGCCTCGGCCGTCGCCTGCGTACGCTCGCCCGTCGCCACCCGCTCGCGGGCGTAGTACGGCACCGACCGCCGGAGGTACCAGCGCAGCGCCAGCGCGTACGCCGGTGCGGCGGCCAGCCCGGCGATGCCGAGCCGCCAATCGAGGGCGAAGAGCCCCAGCGCTGTCAACACGACGGACAGCGTCGCGCCGAGGAAGGCGGGGCCGCTGGTGGCGATCACGTTCGTCACCACTGCCACGTCGTCGCCGGCCCGGGCCACCAGGTCGCCGGTCCCGGCTCGTTCCAGGGTGGCCGACGGCAGGTGCAGGGCACGGTCGAGGACCCGCTCCCGGAGCCGGGCCAGCACTGTCTCGCCGAGGCGTGCGGCGACCGCGGCTCCGGCCGCGGTGAGGAGCCCCGCGAGCACCGCCGCGCCCGCGATCACGCCCGACCAGGCCACGACCTGCTGTGTGTCGGTTCCGGCGATGACGTCGTCGACGAGGCGACCGAGCACCCACGGGGCGACGAGCCCGGTCGCGGACGCGGCGACCAGCAGCGTGCCGGCGACGGCGCTGAGCAGCGGCAGGCGGGCCAGCTCGATCCGAAGGGCGGCCCAGGTCTGCCGGCCGGTGGCCGTCGGCAGCAAATGCCGGGCCTCGACGCCGCTCGCGGTCGACGGGTCGGTCATCGCAGGACCTCTTCCCGGTAGCGGGTGTCAATGGCGAGCAACCGCTCGTGCGGCCCCTCGGCGACGACCCGACCCTTGTCGATCACGGCGACCCGGTGCGTGACGTGCAGCAGGGCCGGGCTGGTGGTGATCAGCACCGTGGCGCGGGTGTCCGCCGCGCGGACCGAGGCCAACCCTTCGGCGAGCAGTGCCTCGGTCACCGCGTCGACAGCGGTGGTGGGGTTGTGCAGTACCAGCACCGGTGGGTCGGCGACGAGCGCACGGGCGAGCCCGATCCGCTGCCGTTGACCGCCGGACAGGTTCGCTCCCCGCTCGGTGAGCCGGCGGTCGAGACCGTCCGGGTGTGCGGCGAGCACGTCCTCGGCGGCGGCAGCCCGCACGGCGGCTCGCAGGACCGTGTCGTCGACGTGGGCATCGGCGCTGAGGTTGGCGCGCAGGGTGCCCTCGAACAGCGCCACGTCGTGTGGCTCCACCAGGACGACGGCACGCGCGGCGTCGATGTGCAGGTCCTCGACGGGTACGCCGTCGATGTACAGCGTCCCCCGGTAGTCCGCGTGGTGCACCCGGCCGGCCAGCAGCGCGACGAGCGCTTCGGCCTCGCTCGGGTCGTAGGCGAGCACGCCCAGGATCTCACCGGCGCGGACGTGCAGGTTGACGGTGTCGAGGCCCGCGTGCGAGACCCCGTCGAGGGCGAGCCGCACGCGGTCAGGGACGACACGAAGTCCGCCGCGCACGACGTCAAGGACCAGGCCCAG
>NZ_JBSFBM010000373.1:0-6049 GCF_053592955.1 Micromonospora sp. NPDC002411
GGCGGCCAACGGCCCCCGGCTCCCGCCGTCGTGGCGCCGAGCACTGACGACGCGGTCTTCTGGAACGCCCCGGCCGCGCCATCCGGTACGACGGGTGGCGTTCCGGGCCGCCCGCATCGTCCGTCCCGCCGGGGCGGTGTGTGTGATAGCGCCGGCCGGTCCCGGCGAGATCCGGTTGGGCGCGGTCCGGCTCCCGGAGCTGGCCACCGCCGGGTCGGTGGCCCGCCGCTGAGACAGCGGTCACCCCCGGTGGAACGCGCACGGGACAGGGCGGCACGAAGATCGTCGTTACGCTCCGATCATGGACATCGAGGAGCGGCTACGACGGACCCGTCGGTGGCTGTGGATCGTGCTGATCGGGCTCTTCCTGAGCGGTGCCACCGCCTTTCCGCTGGAGATCGAGGTGCGCTGGTTGCTGCGCGCGCTGGACCCGCTCTCCGACCAACTGCCCGCCCTGGTCGCCTGGATCGAGCGGGTGCACACCGGGCTCGTGACAGCCGGCGACGACTACCCGTTCCTGCTGTACGGCACCGACTGGCTGGCCTTCGCCCACCTGGTGCTGGCGGTGGCGTTCTGGGGGCCACTGCGTGACCCGGTGCGCAACGTCTGGGTGGTGCAGGTCGGCATGATCGCCTGCGCGGGCATCGTCCCGCTGGCGCTGATCTGCGGGCCGATCCGGGACATCCCCTGGTTCTGGACGCTCGTCGACCTGTCCTTCGCGGTCGGGGCGTTCCCGCCCCTCTGGTTCGCCTACCGGCACATCCGCGCGGTCGAGGCGAGCACGGCTGCGGCGACGGGTGTGCCAGCGACTGCGTGATCAGGTCTCGCCAGGTCCTCGGCCGGGTGGATGACGACCTCGGCGGTCCCTGTAGAGCTGCCCCAGATGTGGGCCGCCGTCATCGCCCCATATCCGGGGCAGGTCTACAGGCAAGCACCGAAGTGGTCGGTCCTCGGTCCGGGTCGCGGGAGAGCAGCGGGATGCCGGGCAGTGGCGACCCGGAAGGGCCCGCCGCAGGGGCGACGGGCCCTTCCGGTCCACACCGGATCCTCAGTGCGACATCAGGTCATGCGCCTCGCGGATCTTGGCCCAGGACTTCGGCTCGGCCGGCGGGGCGGCCTTGCGGGCGGCGCTGGCCACGTCGGGGCGGCCGGCGGTGAAGAGCCAGGTGGTGAACAGGTCGTCCAGGTCCAGCCCGGAGATCCGCTCGGCCAGCGCCTGGAACTGCGCGATCGTGCCGTTGCCGTACCGGTGCTCGGTGGCCCAGGCCGGCAGGATCTCGAAGAACGCGTCGTCGCCGACGGCCAGCCGGAGCTGGTGCAACGTCATCGCGCCCCGGTCGTAGACCGCGTTGTCGAAGATCCGGCCGGCACCCGGGTCACCGGGCAGCACCTGCCAGAACTCGTCGTCGGCCGGGTAGCTGGCGTAGGTGAAGTCGAACACCTCCTGCGCGGTGCCCTCACCCTGCTCCTCCGACCACAGCCACTCGGCGTACGAGGCGAAACCCTCGTTGAGCCAGATGTGTCGCCACTCGGCCACCGAGACCGAGTCGCCGAACCACTGGTGGGCGTTCTCGTGCACCACCACGTACGTGTTGGCACCGCGCCGCCAGAAGCCCGGCCCGTACACCGGTCGGGTCTGCGTCTCCAGGGCGAAGCCGATGCCGTCGACCGGACCGGCCACGCCACCCTGCGCCTCGAACGGGTACGGCCCGAAGATCCCGCTGCCCCAGTCGACGATCTCGGCGGTCCGCTCGATGCTGGCACGCGCGGCCGGCCCGAGGGCGCCCAGTGAGGTGCTGTACGCGTTGACCACCGGCTGGCCGCCCGGGGTGGTGTCGGTGACGATGTCGTACTGGCCGATGGCCATGAAGGCCAGGTAGGTGGCCGTGGGGGAGGTGGTCCGCCAGATCCAGCGCGTGCGGTTGCCGGCCTCGGCCGCCGGGGGCCTCGGCTGCACACCGTTGCTGATCACCTCGACGCCGGTGGGCACCGACACCGAGATGTCGAACGTGGCCTTGTCCAGGGGGTGGTCGTTGCTGGGGAACCACCACCACGCCGACTCGGGCTCGTTGACGGCGAGTGCGCCGTCGTCGGTCCGCGTCCAGCCGGTGTAGCCGCCGACCAGGGTCTCCGACGGGATACCGGAGTAACGCACCACGATGGTGAGCTGCTGGCCCCGGGTCACCGTGCGGGCCGGGGTGACCACCAACTCGTGGACACCGGCGGTGCTGGTGGTCGCCGCCCAGCCGTTGACCCGGACCGACTCGACGTCGAGCAGGAAGTCCAGATTGAACGTCGAGAGGTCCTGAGTGGCGGTGGCGAGGATGGTGGTGGTGCCGGTGAGCAGGTCGGTGGCCGGGTCGTAGCGCAGCCGGACGTCGTAGTGCTCGACGTCGTAGCCGCCGTTGCCGTAGTCGGGGAAGTAGGTGTCGCCCAGGCCGGACGCGCCGGGTTGCGGCGCGGCCGTGACGATCGGCCGGCCCCAGCCCGCCGGGGCCGCCTGGCCGGGGGTGCCGGCGAGCATGGTGCCGGCGGTGGTGAGGGTCAGGGCGGCGGTGGCCGCCGTGAGTGCTCGTCGCACGAGGTGGACTCCCTCCATCGGGTGTTCGCCACGCCAACCTAATCGACAACTGTGAACGTCGCCGGCCCGCGACACCCCGGTCGGCATCGATCTCTGGTGCGTCTTGCTCCACAAGGTCACACTGTGTGGATCGGAGGTGACGCGTGCGGCGGTCCGAGGTGCCCAAGCGGGAGTTGATCGGCCAGCGGCAGGCCGCCGGCGGTCGGGACCGGCTGCCAGCCGGCGGGCTGGAGTTCTTCGCGCTGCTCGCCCGGCTGCTGCGGCGGCCCCGTCGCGGCGACCGCCGGCTGCCGCTGCTCTGGCTGGTCCGCTCGGACACGTCGGACCTGATGACGCCGCTGCGCCGATTCCTCGGACAGGGTCCCCGGCGGCGGGTGCCGCACGCCGTGCTGGACGCCGACGCGCCGCCGGGTGCCGGGGACGTGTCAGCGCTGCTGCGCGAGCTGCACCGGCAGCTCTCCCTGGAGGCGTTCGGCGCCGCCCGGCTGCGCTTTCGGCACTACCCGCTCGCCGACTGGCTGATGCACCAGAGCCTCACCTTCGGCGTCGACGGCGACGACAGCCGCGCGGCCCTGGTACGCCGGTTGCGCGACCGCCGGGGCCCGCGCGCTCCCGAAGCGCCGCCCAGCGGCGGTGACGCGGTCAGCATCGTCTCGCAGCTGCTGCTCTGGCTGGTCCGCCGCGCCGTGCCGGGGGTGGTCTTCCGGGCCGCCGTCTCCGGCCGGGTGCCGGTGCTCGGGCGGCACTACACCTGGTTCATGCGCCAGCAGTACCTCGCGCCTCGGCAGTCGGTCACGTTCCTCGGCTTCGCCGAGCGCCTCACCGCCGGGTGGCGTGACGGCGAGCAACCCGACCAGGTCAACAAGCTGCTGTTGCACGCGTTCCTGGAGGACCTGCGGCAGGCGTACCGGCGTCGGCCGTGGCGCCCGTCGGACTGGCGGCGCACCGCGTACCCGGTGCTGTTGATCGACCACGTCGCGCCCGGCAACGTCGGCGGGGAACTGGTGCGCCTGGTCGGCGACGTCCGCACTGAGACCGGCCGCAACGACCCGCTGCTCATCGTCGTGTCCGGCGGGCAACCACCGCCGGAGCTGCCCGAGCCGCACCCGCTGACCGAGGCCGACGAGGCGTACGACGAGTGGACCGAGGCGCTGCCGGAGATGCGGCGGCTGCGCCGCCCGGCCGCCTGGCTCGTGGCGTTGCGTCCCGACGACACCGACACCGGCCCGCCGTCGCGGGGCAGCGTCCGGCCGTTCTCCGCGCCCGATCCGCCCTGGTGGTCGAGGCGTTTCCTGCCGGCGGCGCTCTGCCTGGTGCTGGTCGCGGCGCTGGGTGTCTGGGCGGGCAGCCGGTGGGGGCCGGGCTGCCACCCGTCGTTGACCGGCGGCCGGGTGTCGGTCGAGGTGGTCGCCAGCGGCGAGTGCGTCGGCTACAGCGACAGTGCCGCGCAGGTGTTCAACAACGACCCCGGCCAGGACGGGCTGCGGACCATCCAGGAGCGGATCTTCGCGCAGAACCGCGCCGCCGAGGAGGTCTGGCAGCGCAGCGACCGACGCCGGCCCTTCCTGACCCTGGTCTACCTGGGCACCCTGACCGGCAACCGGACCCGCGCCGACGAGGAGTCCTACGTCTCCGAGCGCGAGGAGCTCGAAGGCATGGCCACCGCCCAGTACGCGTTGCTGAAGGAGTCGGCCGGCGCCGACGGCGCCGCGCTGCTGCGGATCGTGGTGGCCAACGGCGGCCGGCAGATGATCTACGCGGACCGGGCCGTGTCGATGCTGGCCGAGCTGGCCTCGGACGACCCCACTGTGGTCGGGGTGGTCGGTCTGGTGGAGAGCCGGACGAGCACCGCCCGAGCGCTGCGCGAGCTGAACAAGGTCGGGCTGCCGGTGCTGGCGCCCACGCTCTCCGCCGACCGGATGGACGCGAACTCCCGCCTCTACCTGCAGATCTCCGCGCCCAACACCGATCAGGTGGAGATGGTCGACGCGTACGCCCAACAGGTGCTGAAGGTCAACGAGGCGCACGTCTACTACACGACGCTGGAGGGCAGCACGCTCACCGAAGACCTGTACGTGGGCACGCTCGTCGACGGGCTCCGGCAACGGTTCGGTCCCCGGATGACGCGCCTCGAAGAGTGGCGCACCGGTGAGCGGCTGACCGACGAGTGCGGCTACCCCGGCCTGCTCTTCTACGCGGGCCGCTGGACGGAGTTCGACGGTTTCCTGCGGGCGTTGCGCGAGTGCGGCGGCAACCCGCCCCGGCATCTCGTCGCCGACGACTCGGTCAACCGCTACATGGCCAATCCCGGGCTGCGCGCCGCAGCCCCCGGCAATCTGCCCGTCACGTACGTCTCCAAGGCCTCCCTGGCCACCTGCGCCGCGCTGCGGGCCGCCCAGGAGCGACGTGACGACGACGCGCGGGCCAGCTTCCTGTCCTGGATCCAGGCCGACGACCTGCTCGACCCGCCGCGTTGCCGGCCGGAGACCGGGCACCAGGTCGGCGAGCGGGTCAGCCTCGCCTACGACGCGGCGATGATGATGATCCGAGCGGTGGAGAGCCTCGCCGCCCGCCTGCACCACGCCGACCCGCGCCAACGGTGGGAGCCGACGTCGGTCAACCCGGTCGCCGTGCACGCGGAGGTGCTCCGGCAGAACGCCGGCCAGGGGTACCGGGGGGTGGCCGGGCTGATCCGGTTCACGCCCGAGTCAGGGGAGCCGGTCGACAAACGGCTGGCCCTGCTGCGGGTGGAGCAGGTGCCCGACGTGGCCACGGCGCCGGTGGAGGTGTTCCGCTGCGGGCTTGCCGACACCGCCGACCCGGTGCCGTGCGGGCCCACGTGACAGACCCGGCGTGACACGTCCTGGCAGGACTGTCCGGGTGCCACCGGCGTCCGTTAGGGTTCCTGGGACCAGGCAGCCGTCGGCGTTGGGGGCAGAGGGTGGGCAGGCTCGCGTCGGCGTACGGGCAGGCGGTCAACTCCCACCGGGCGGCCCGAGCGCATCTGGACAACGCCCGCAACGCGCTCGGCACGGCGTCCGCCGCCGTCGGCTCGACCGGCGTCGGTGACCTGGTGACCCGACTCGCCCGTCTCGGCGGCACCCTTGCCACTCCCGCTCCGGGTGTCACGCCGCTGACCGACGCGCCGGCCGCGGTGCGGATCGGCGCGGCGTCCACCCCGGACGGTGACTTCCCGGTGCTAATCCCACTCGGCGGCGGTCACCACCTGGCCATCGACACCGACGCCCGGTCCCCGCTGGTCGCCGGGTTGCTGCGGGCGTTGGTGCTGCGACTGGTCGCCACCGCACCGCCCGGTCAGGTCCGGGTCGTCGGCATCGACACGGCCGCGCTGGGCGCCACCTTCGGCCCGTTGCTGCCCGCCCACCCCTGGGCACCGGGTCCGCAACCCGCCGGACACAACATTGACATACTTCACTGCGTGATCTAGCGTCGGGTCGAATCGATTCG
>NZ_JBSFBM010000374.1:0-6027 GCF_053592955.1 Micromonospora sp. NPDC002411
TACACGGCCCGGCTCGACAGGTGAAATCGGATCCCCGGTGATCGTCCGCGCCCTGGTCAGGGCACGACTCGGAGGCGCGGAAGCTCCCCGTCGGCCTGAGCGGGTCTGTTCCCCCAGGTCGCAGGCGACCCGGGCGGCGGACGGGCAGGCGGACCTGGGGATGGAGATGTCGTGTACGTGACGCTGCGGGACCGGCCGGACGATGCCGGTACGAGCCGGGCCCGCAGCGCCGTGCGCCGGGTGTCCGGGACGGTCGTGCTGCTCGGCACGGTCAGTCTTCTCACCGACGTGTCGTCGGAGATGGTGGCCTCGATCCTGCCGCTCTACCTGACCGCCGTGGTCGGCCTGAGCCCTGTCGCGTACGGCTTCCTGGACGGCATCTACCAGGGCGTCAGCGCGCTGGTACGGATCGCCGGAGGCTATGTCGGCGACCGCGGGCAGCGACCGAAGTGGGTGGCGGTGACCGGGTACGCCGCATCGGCGTTGAGCCGCCTGGCGATGCTGCCCGCGGCTGGCTTCGCTGCGATAACCGCGGTGGTCACCGCCGACCGGTTGGGCAAGGGCCTGCGCACCGCGCCCCGGGACGCCCTGATCGCTGCGGCGTCGCAACCGGACGTGCTGGGGCGGGCCTTCGGCGTGCACCGGGCGCTGGACACCCTTGGCGCCGCCATCGGCCCCCTGGTCGCCTTCGCGCTGCTCGCGGCCGTCCCTGGCAGCTACGACTCGATCTTCGTCGTCTCGTTCGCCTTCGCCGTCGCCGGGGTTGCGGTGCTGGTGCTGCTCGTGCCGGACCTGCCGACGGCGGCCGGCGCGGCCCGGGCCACTCTGCGCGAGGTGTTCTCGGAGGTCGCCGGACGAGGTCTGCGGCGACCGCTGCTGGCCGCCGCACTGCTGGGCCTGCTGACCATCGGCGACGGCTTCCTCTACCTGCTCCTGCAGGACCGGGACGACTTCACCGCCCGCTACTTCCCCCTGCTCTACGTGGGGACCAACGTCGCCTACCTGGCGCTGGCCGTACCCATGGGGCTGCTGGCCGACCGGGTCGGCCGCGGCCGGGTGCTGGTCGCCGGTCACCTGGCGCTGCTGGGCGCCTATCTGCTCGCGACGCTGCCCAGCAGCGGCGTCGGCGGGACCCTCGCGGTCCTGGTGCTGCTCGGCACCTTCTACGCCGCCACCGACGGCGTGCTGGCGGCGTTGGTGAGCCGCCTCGTGGGCGCCCGGGCACGAGGAAGCGGCATCGCCGCCGCCCAAACCACCGTGGCGCTGGCCCGGTTCGCCGCGTCGGTGCTGTTCGGTCTGCTCTGGAGCATCCAGGGTCCCCGCCCGGCGCTGCTGCTCTTCGCCGCCCTGCTCGCGGTCGCCGTGCCGATCGCCGCCTGGCTGCTGCGTGGCATCGATCGTCCGACCCCGGCGACGCTCCCCGGCGCCCGACCCGGTGGAGTGCCGGCATGAGAGGGCGGATGGGTGGGCTCGGGCCACGGGCGCGGCTGACGGCGCTGGCAGTGGTGCTGCTGGTGGCGTTCCTCAGCGCGGGCGGTTATGTCTGGCAGGCCCGCCGGGACCTGACCGCCGCACGGACGTCGGCGACCGGCGCGCCGACGCGGGACGACCTCGCCACGGTGCGCGACGTGCCACACCTGGTCTTCCGCAACACGGCCCTCGGCGCCGACTACGGCCGGGTGGCCATGGTCCCGCTCTCGGCGCCGGCCGGGCCGCGCGCGGTCACCGACGCCGCGTGCGAGCGGGTCTACGCGACCCGGGACGAGGCGATCTGCCTCTCCGCCGAGCGGGGCCTGCTGACCACGTACCGGGCGCGGCTGCTCGACGCGGGCTGGTCGGCGCGGCGCGACCTACCGCTGGTCGGCACACCGAGCCGGGCCCGGTTGTCGCCGGACGGGTCGCTGGTGGCGACGACCACGTTCGTCTTCGGGGACTCGTACGCGAATCCGGGGCAGTTCTCCACCCGTACCGTGATCAGCCGGACCGCGGGTGAGGTGATCGGGGACGTCGAGCAGTTCCCACTCGTCGTCGAGGGTGCGGTGGTCACCGCCGTGGACAAGAACCTGTGGGGGGTGACCTTCGCCGACGACGACCGGTTCTACGCCACCGCCGCATCCGGGGGGAAGACCTGGCTGGTCGAGGGGAGTCTCGCCGCCCGCCGGGTGACCGCCCTGCGGGAGGACGCCGAGTGCCCGTCGCTCTCCCCGGACGGGACCCGAATCGCCTTCAAGAAGCACGGCGACCTGCCGCCCGGCCGCTGGCGCCTCGCCGTCTACGACCTCGCGACCGGCACCGAGACGCTGCTCGCCGAGACCCGCAGCGTCGATGACCAGGTCGAATGGCTCGACGACACGAGAATCATCTACGCGCTGCCCCGCGGCGGCACCGGGACGGCGACCAGCGACATCTGGTCAAGCCCGGCCGACGGCCGGGGCGGTCCCGAGCTGCTGGTATCCGACGCCTGGTCGCCGGCGGTGGTCCGGTGAACACCGAAAAGCCGGGCCCACCGCCGGCCGACAGAAGGACTCCTGGCATGTCACGACTGGCCATCATCACCCCCAGCTTCGGGCCGGACTTCGACCGCTGCGCCGACCTGCACCGCTCGGTGCTGGCGCACGCGCCGGATTCGATCCGCCACCACATCATCGTGCCGCGAGCCGATCTGGCGCTGTTCGGTCAGTTGAGCGGGCCGCGCGCGGTGATCCACGACGAGGCGGATTTCCTGCCCCGATCCTTCCGGTCCCTGCCGGGTGGGAACCTCTCGGTCAACCTCCGTCGCCCGTTCCCGCCGTTGCGCGGCTGGATCCTGCAGCAGATCATCAAGCTCGCGGCCGCGGCACGATCAGACGCCGACGTCGTCGTGCTGGTCGACTCGGACATCCAGTTCGTCCGGCCGTTCTCCGCCGACACCTTCCGCCGTGACGAGGTCGTCCGCTTCTATCGCAAACCCGACGAGGTCGACGAGCGGCTGCCCCGGCACGTGATCTGGCACCAGGTCGCCCGGTCCCTGCTCGGTGTGCCGGCGGCCGCGCCGCCCTACCCCGACTACGTCTCGTCGCTGCTGGCGTGGGATCCGGCCGTCGTACGGCGGCTGCTGGCCCGGGTGGAGTCGGTGACCGGGCGTCGGTGGGCGGACGCAATCGGGGCGAAACTGCACTTCTCCGAGTGGACGCTGTACGGCGTCTATGTCGATGAGGTTGCCGGGGCGGGAACGAATGTCGACTCCTTCCGCGTCGCGGACACCCTCTGCCACTCCTACTGGGAAGAAACCCCATTGGACGAACGCGCGATGCGGACGTTTCTCGGCGAGATCCAGGATCACGACATCGCGGTGATGATCTCCGCCAAGTCCAAAACGCCCACGCCGCTGCGTCGAAGGGCACTGGCCGACCTTTCCCTGGCCTGACCACGGACGACAATGTGACGTGCGAGAGCGGCCCGGATACACCGACGGCCCGACGCGGTGGTTGAACCCGGCCGTCCGGCGCGCTGACCGGTGAAACAGGACGATTCCGTGGGTCACGCCAGGGCGGTACGCTCTGGCCAGCCCTCCACTGAAGGATCCCGATCCAAGGGTAGGAACGAGAGCATGGTGCGGCGATTCAACGGATCGACGACGACCATGACCAGCGACGCCAGGCGTGCGAACGGCGGCCGGGCTTCCGGAGAGAGACCCGCCGAGACCCTCCGGGTGGTGCGACCGCAGGGATCCCGCCAGGCCGCTTTCATGCTGCAACTCTTCATCCTCAGCGCCTTCATCTTTCCGTCGGACACGGTGATCCGGATCGTCGGCGCGCAGGGTTACCTGGCCAGCCTCGTCTCCCTTGTCCTCTTCCTGGCCTGGGCGGTGACGGCGCTGCTGGGACTGCACGATCCGGTGCACACCCGCTATCCCGTTCGCGGGGCGTTGGCGCTGCTGTGGATCTGTGCGCTGCTCTCCTACGCCGCCATGCCGCTGTTCACGCCGGACGAGACCCAGCGGCTCAGCGCCGACCGTTGGATGCTGCTGCTCGTCGGCATGTCCGGGGTGATCCTGGTGACCGCCGAGCACCTGCGCAGCCCAGCCGACCTGCTGCGAGTCATTCGGACCGTGGTGTGGGGTGGCGCGTTCTCTGGTGCCGTGGCCACTTTGCAGTTCTGGTTCCTGTGGGACCTCAAGCCGCTGCTACGCCTGGCGCTGCCGGGCTTCGAGACCGGCGACGCGTACGGCTCGTTCCAGGGCCGTGACGCCCTCGTCCGGGTCACCGGGACGACGATTCATCCGATCGAACTGGGCGTGGTCGCCGGCATGCTCCTGCCGGTGGCGATCTGGCTCGGCATTCACGACCGGGAACGCTCGACCGTGCGGCGGTGGCTGCCGGTGGGGCTGATCGGCATGTGCATACCGATGTCCGTCTCCCGGTCGGCGATCCTGGCTGTCGGTGTCGCGATGGCGACGTTCATCATCTGTCTGCCCGCCAAGCAACGGGTCTGGCTGTTCGCCTTCGCGCCGGCCGCCGTTGTCGCCATCTTCGCCACCACACCGGGCTACCTGCGGACGATCATCGGCTCCATCACTGCCGGGTCAGAGGATGCCTCGATCACCAACCGGCTGGACAACTACCCCCGGGTGGTCGCGCTGGTGCAGCAGGCCCCGTGGCTGGGTCGGGGCGGTGGCACGTTCCTCCCGGAGGACGCCACCCGGATTCTGGACAACCAGTACCTGAAGACCTCCATCGAAATGGGCGTCCTGGGCCTGACCGCGCTCGTGCTGTATTTCCTGGTCCCCGCCATCACGGCGCTGCAGGCGCGGGCCCGGACGACCAGTCCCGAGTTGCGCTCGCTGTGCGGCGCGCTGGCCGGTGCCTGCCTCGCCGCGACGGTCGGGGCGTACACCTTCGACGCGTTCTCGTTCGCGCAGTTCGCCTCGGTCCACGCCGTAGTCCTCGGGCTCTGCGCCACCTGCTGGCTGGCCGTCCAGCGGTGGCCCGCGCACACCCAGATCTTCCCCGTGTCGGTGACGGCGGCGGCCCTGCGGCCAGCAGAGCCGGCACCGCCGCAGGCCACCCGCCCGTCTCCTGCCGCAAGAATTGAGCCCTGATGGATCTCCTGGCCCTGTTCACGACCGTGCGACGCCACAAGCTGATCGTGCTGGCAGTGTTGGCAGTGCTGATCGCCGGGAACGCCTTCGTCGCCTTCGGGATACCGCCGGTCTATGAGTCACAGGCGCAGTACGTGCTGATCGCCCCGCCACCCCAGCCCAGCGACGCCGCGATCGAACGGGACCCGACGCTGCTCAAGGTCAACGCCAACAACCCGTACCTGCGACTGCCCAACCCGTCCGTGGTGGTCGACGTGCTGGCCCAGCGGGTGTCGGGTGGCCTGGTCCGCCAGGGGTTGACCAGCCAGGGGGCCGACGAGGACTACACGATCAGCTCGACCAACGCGATCGGCTCGGGCCTGGTCATCAACATCGTGGGCACGGGCAGCTCCCCCGAGTCGGCCGCGAAGACGCTCGATCTGGTGGCCGCGAGCATGGAAAAAGAGCTGTACGACATGCAGAAGGTCGACGGCGCGGACGACAAGTATCTCTTCCAGGCACTGCCGATCAACCCGCCGACGGATCCGACGCGCAAGGTCACCGGGACCATCCGGTCGATGATCGCGGTGTCGGCCGCCTGCCTGGTGCTGCTCTTCGGCATGATCTCGGTCGCCGAGGCGATCGGCCCGCGCCGCACGAAGCAGGTGGTGCCGTTCGACGGTCCGGAAGCTGCCCGTGACGCGGCCGAGCCGACGAAGGCACCCGTCGTACCGCCACGGGCCAACGCCTCCGATCTCACCATCGTCCTACCTCGCGTGCGGGGTGCGGAGCAGCAGGGTCCGGCGAGCCAGCGGCCCACCCGGGACTAGGGCCTGTTTCATAAGGGCGGTCGAGCCGAGGCGGAGTCCGGGCGGCGATCCGGCAAGGCGCGGTTTCGTCCGGATACCGGTGTTGTATCCGGACGAAACCCCAAACCCCCCCGGCGTCGTCCCGGGCAGATCCGAATA
>NZ_JBSFBM010000375.1:0-6011 GCF_053592955.1 Micromonospora sp. NPDC002411
CTGCCCGCCCACCCCTGGGCACCGGGTCCGCAACCCGCCGGACACAACATTGACATACTTCACTGCGTGATCTAGCGTCGGGTCGAATCGATTCGACGACCGATGGTCCCGCTCGGGCGGCGAGGCCACTGGCGGGATCGTGTGCCGATGAGCCGGCCGGGCGCCGTGGCACATCGCGTCTCCCCCGAGGTTCCGCGTGCGTCCACGTGGTCGGCGGGTGCAGCCGGCAGCCACGCGTGTGGTCACCACGGCCTCTTCTACCTGCATCAATTCGTGCCGAGTGGCGGGAGTCCCCTCATGACAAGACGTAGACCCATCCTTGCTTCGCTGGCGACGGCGGCTGTCGTCGTGGCCGCTGGCGCGGCGGCACTGACCGGTGGCCTGAGCACCACAGCGTCGGCCGCGGACGTCGTGCCGGCCGCGGCGACCGCCGGCTGCGGCAAGGCCCCGACGTTGACCAGCGGCCAACGGTCCATCCAGAGCAGCGGCCAGAACCGCAGTTTCATACTGCGGATCCCGGACAACTACGACCGCAACCACCCGTACCGTTTGATCTTCGGGTTCCACTGGAACGGCGGGACCGCCGGCGACGTCGACGGCGGTGGGTCGGACGGGGCGGCCTGGTCCTACTACGGGCTGCGGCAGCAGGCGAACAACAGCACCATCTTCGTCGCCCCCCAAGGCAACGGGAACGGCTGGGCCAACCCCGGCGGCCAGGACGTCACCTTCGTCGACAACATGATCAGCCTGATCGAGGCCGACCTCTGTGTCGACACGACGCAGCGCTTCGCGCTCGGCTTCAGCTACGGCGGAGGCATGAGCTATTCGCTGGCCTGCTCCCGGGCCGGTGTCTTCCGCGCCGTCGCGGTCTACGCCGGCGGGCAGCTCAGCGGTTGCAGCGACGGCACCCAACCTATCGCGTACATGGGCATCCACGGCATCGGGGACTCGGTGCTCAACATCTCCGCCGGACGGTCCCTGCGGGACAGGTTCGTCCGCAACAACGGCTGCACCGCCCAGAACCCACCCGAGCCGAGGTCCGGCAGCCTGACGCACATCACCACCACCTACTCCGGCTGCCGGTCCGGCTATCCGGTGGTGTGGGCCGCCTTCGACGGCGGGCACACCCCCGGTCCGGTGGACGGCGGCGGAGACAGCGGAGCCAGGACCTGGACCAAGGGCGAGGTGTGGCGGTTCTTCACCCAGTTCGGCAGCACCGACCCGACCACCCCACCCACGACCCCGCCGCCGACCACCCCGCCGCCGGGCAGCACGTCGGCGCTGCGCAGCACGTCGTCCGGCCGGTGCCTGGACGTCAACGGCGGGTCCCAGGCCAACGGCGCGGCCGCGATCATCTGGGACTGCCACGGCCAGAGCAACCAGAGCTGGACCTCGACCTCGGCCCAGGAGCTACGTGTCTTCGGCGGCAAGTGTCTCGACGTGAACGGCGCCGGCACCGCCAACGGCAGCTCGGTGATCATCTGGGACTGCAACGGCCAGTCCAACCAGAAGTGGCGGCTCAACTCCGACGGCTCGATCACCGGAGTCGGTTCGGGCCGCTGCCTGGACACGGTCGGCAACGGCACGGCCAACGGCACCCGCGTCCAGATCTGGGACTGCAACGGCGCGGCCAGCCAACGATGGAGCCGGAGTTGAGTTCGGCGAACGCAGAAGGAGGCTCAACCATGCGGCTTCGCAAACTGTCCACCCCCTGGCTGGGGGCGGCCATGGCGGTCCTGGTCCTGTTCGCCATCGGGGCGTACGTCCTCACGACCGTCAGCTCGGCGGCCGCGGCCACCACTGCCGGCTGCGGCAAGGCGCCCGGACTGAGCAGCGGTACCCACACCATCCAGAGCGGCGGCAAGAGCCGCAGCTTCATCCTTCGGCTCCCCGACACGTACAACAACACCTACGCCCACCGGCTGGCCTTCGGGTTCCACTGGTTGGGCGGCACCGCCACCCAGGTCGCGTCGGGCGGCACCGACGGAGCCGCGTGGGCCTACTACGGCATGCTCTCGCAGGCGAACAACACCACGATCTTCGTCGCCCCGCAGGGCCTCAACAACGGCTGGGGCAACTCCAACGGTGAGGACGTGACCTTCACCGACGACATGATCCGTACCATCGAGAACGCCCTCTGTGTGGACACGACCCAACGTTTCTCGGTCGGGTTCAGCTACGGCGGGGCGATGAGCTACTCGTTGGCCTGCTCCCGGCCCACAGTGTTCCGGGCGGTCGCGGCAATCGCCGCCCCCGGAGCGATCAGCGGATGCAGCGGCGGCACCCAGCCGGTCGCGTACCTGGGGATTCACGGCATCAACGACAACATCCCCAGCGGACGATCCTTGCGCGACAGGTTCGTCCGGAACAACGGCTGCGCGGCGCAGAACCCGCCCGAACCGGCGTCGGGCAGCCGGACCCACATCACCACCGCGTACTCGTGCCAGGCCGGATATCCGGTGCTCTGGGCCGCGTTCGACGGCGGCCACCAGCAAGGTCCGGTGGACGGGTGTGCCGGCTGTGAGAGCGGCGCGCGGAGCTGGGTCAAGCAGGAGGTGTGGCGGTTCTTCAGCCAGTTCGGGTCCACCGTGCCGCCCACCACTCCCCCGCCGTCGACCCCGCCGCCCGGCCAGCAGAACGTGCTGATCGCGGGGACCCAGTCCGGCCGATGCGTCGACGTCCCCAACTCCAGCACGACCAACGGCGCCCGCCCCCAGCTCTGGGACTGTCACGGCGGCACCAACCAGCGCTGGACCTACACCACCAACCGCACCCTGACCGTGTACGGCAACAAGTGTCTGGACGCCACCGGAGGCGGCAGCAGCAACGGCACCGCTGTCATCATCTGGGACTGCAACGGCCAGGCCAATCAGCAGTGGAACCTGAACGCCAACGGCACCATCACCGGAGCCCAGTCAGGGCTGTGCCTGGACGCCGTCGGCTCCGGCACCGCCAATGGGACGCAACTGCACCTCTGGGCCTGCCACGGCGGCGCCAACCAGCAGTGGAGCACGCGCACCTAGACAACTGCGCCCCGACCCTGGCTCAGGCTGCGAGCGCAGCCGGCCGCCGGCGGTGACCATCGGTCACCTCGATGAGGGCGGATGCGGTAGTGAGCGGTATACCTCAGAGTCATATTCATACCTCTGAGGTATACCGCTCACCAACACATCGACATGGCTGGGAGCACTCCTGCCTCGACCGGACCGAGCAGGCCCCATTCCATGCAACCCTCACCTTAGACATTCACAGCCTTCTATGCTTTGCGCTCTGGGCGGGTGGCCCGGACCAATCTGTGAAGGAGCTTCAATGGGAGGAAGAATCCGCGCTGCCATCGTCGCCGCGACGGTGCTCGGGATGGTCGTGGCGTCGGCCGGTGTCGCGCAAGCCGGCCCGCCGTCGCAGCCGTCGATGCGTGACGCGCGGGCCGCCGCAGCGACGTCGGGCGAGATCGGCGTCGCCGCGAACGGCGGTTTCGGCACCGCCGCGACCTGGTTCACCGGCACCGTCGCGGTTGGTGGCACGCAGGGCTGGACCTGGCAGAACGCTCCGGCCGACGCCGCGTACGTGGTCGGCTACAACCCGGCCGGCGCCACCACCTCGACCATGTGCCAGTTCGAGACGATCAGCAGCCAGTACGTGCAACTGTGGGGCGGGCAGAGGCAGTTCCAGTTCACCCTCAAGAACGTCGGCTCGATCGCCTGCGGCGCGACGGTCCAGCTCGCTGCGGTGAGCAGCACTGCGTACGCCTCCACCGGCGGCGTCAGCCCGGGTGGCACCCAGACACACCTGTGGAACATCCCCTGGCACACCAACTGGGTGGTCGCCCTCAACCCGAATGGCGCCACGAGCGCGGCGGCGTGCCAGTTCCGGGTCACGCGCACCTGGTTCGTGCAGCCGGGCGCAGCGGGCGCGCTCCGCCAGTTCTGGGTGGAGGTCAAGAACGTCGGAACCGTCGCCTGCCAGACCGATATCCGGCTCGCCTCCACCGCCGTCAGCTACAGCTTCACCATCGCGTCCATGGCCTCCGGTGCCACGTGGTCCACGACCTGGAACAACGCGAACCCCGTCACCTCGGTCTACCTGGTCGGCGCGTCACCTCAGGGCAGTTACCCCATCACGTGCCAGTTCGAGGTCACCCGCATGATCTACCGCCAGCGCATCAACAGCAACGGCTCATCCGAGCGCCAGATCACCATCTCGTTCAAGAACCTCGGCGGGACCACCTGCGGAGGGCTGGCCGAACTGCAGACCCTCGCGGCCTGATCCCGCAGCCGTCGCTGCGGCCATCGCCCGACAACCACAGTTGTCGGGCGGTGGCCGGTGACCGGTCAGGGTGTCCAGCGCACGTTCGGGTTCACCCGCCCGGACCAGTCGAAGACAGCCATGTTGTCCCACTGGTTTCCGGTGCCATTGATGTTGGCCGGGTCCCAGCCGTTGCCGCGGACGGCGTACCAGGTCGGTTCCCAGTAGAAGACACCGATGGCCCCGGCGTTGCGGGCGGTGTTCTGGACCCAGTCGAACTCCTGGGCCTGGCCGGACCAGGTCGCGCTGATGCCGTCACAGGTCGCGTCGCCAATGGCGTTCGGCTCGCTGTCCGCGTTGTCCCGGGTGAAGGGGTACGCGGTCTCCGCGATCACCACCGGCTTACCGTAGCGGCCGCGTAGATCGACGATGTTGTTGTAGAGGTTCGCCAGGCTGCCATGCCACATGCAGTAGTACGACTGGGCGGTGATGTCCCACTGCACGCCCTGCGCGCGGATGCCGTCGTAGAACCAGCGGGCGTTGGCATTGCTGTCGGCGTTCGCGGTGTGGATCATCACCGGGATGCCGCTGCCGCATGCCTTCACCGCGTTGTAACCCTGCTTCAGCAGGCCGGCGAGTGGGGCGAAGTCGTTGTTGACGACCTTTCCCTCGTTCCACAGCATCCCGACGTTGATCTCGTTACCGATCTGCACACTGTCCGGCAGGGTGCCCTGTGCCCGCAGGCTGGAGCAGACGTCGTAGGTGAAGGTGTACACGTCGGCACGTAACTGGCTCAGGCTGTGGCCGATCCAGGCCGCCGGCTTGTACTGCTTGCCGGGGTCGGCCCAGGTGTCGGAGTAGTGGAAGTCGATGAGCACCTTGAGGCCCTTCGCCCTGGCCACCCTCGCCTGGGCCAACACCCTGCTCTTGTTGTTGTAGCCGCTGGCCGGGTTGTTCCACACGCGCAGCCGGACGTAGTTGACGCCGACGGACTTCAGGATGTCCAGTGGGTCGCGGGCGACACCGCCGGCGTCGTAGTACCTGGCACCCAGGTCCAGGCTGCGCTGCAACGAGGAGACGTCGGCGCCCCGCATGCTGAGCGTGTTCGCGGCGGAGGCGGGCGCGGGGGTGGTGGGGACGGCGAGGATGCCGGCGAGGGCGGCCCCGAGCAGGGCCCTGGTGCGGCGACGGGGTGTGGGCGAGTAAGTGCTCACGAGACTCCTTCCGGAGCGGGACGGGCGGCGCTCAGCCCACGGCGCAGGGAGCGCCGTTCAGCGAGAAGGCGGTCGGTGGCGCGTCGTTGGCGCTCCACCGGCCCTGGACGCCGAACGTCGCCGAGCCGTCGGGCGCGAGGACACGGTTCCAGCCGACGTCACGAGCGGTCACGGTGGCACCGGTCTGGCCGACCGTGGCGTTCCAGTGCGACGTGACCTGCTGGTCTCCGGGAAAGGTGAAGGTGACGATCCAGCCGTCGACAGGCGCCGTCCCGATGTTCTGGACGGTCACCGTGGCCACGAAGCCGCCCTGCCATTCGGACTGGTTCCGGTAGGTCGCCCGGCAGGTGGAGGGCGGAGGGGTCGGCGGGGTCGACGTCGTGGGCAGTTCGACGGTGTTGGACGCGATCGACACGTTGCCCGCCGCGTCCCGGGCCCGCACGTAGTACAGGTTCCGCGAGGCCGGCTGACCGGCCCGGTTCTCCGCTTCTGCCTCGATCAAGTGATGAAAAGTAGGTTCCAGGGGCCACGCGGACCTACTTTTCATCACTT
>NZ_JBSFBM010000376.1:0-5978 GCF_053592955.1 Micromonospora sp. NPDC002411
GCGACCTCCTCGACGGCTTCCAGCACGCGAAGGTGCCCGGGCAGCTCGGTGAGCTCCTGGGACAGGAACGCCGGCCGCACCGTGGAGCCGGTGCCCGGAGTCCCGCCCGCACGGCGGAAAGGAGTTCCCGGGCATGACCGTCCAGCTCGACGCCCGTCCGCCGGTCGTACCGGCACCCAAGCGTTCGACGGGTCGCCTCAGCCGGCTCGACACCCGGCTCTCGCCGTACCTCTACATCGCCCCGTTCTTCCTGCTCTTCGCCGTGTTCGGGGCCTACCCGCTGGCGTACACCTTCTGGGTCTCGCTGCACGACTGGGACCTGCTGGGCAGCGAGCACCCCTTCGTCGGGGCGGAGAACTACACCCGCCTGCTGGCCGACGTCGACTTCTGGCACGCGCTGGTCAACACGCTCGGGATCTTCGTCATCTCGACGGTGCCGCAGTTGCTCGCCGCTCTCTGGCTGGCCAACCTGCTCAACCGGGGCCTGCGGGCGCGTACCGCCTGGCGGATGGCCGTGCTCGTCCCCAACGTCACGTCCACCGCCGCGGTGGCGATCGTGTTCGGGGTGATCTTCGGCCGCGAGTTCGGCATGGTCAACTGGCTGCTCGACATGGTCGGTGTGGACGCCATCGGCTGGAAATCCAACCGGTTCGCCTCCTGGGTGGCCATCTCCGCCATGGTCGACTGGCGGTGGACCGGCTACAACGCGCTGATCCTGCTGGCCGCCATGCAGGCCATCCCCCGCGACCTGTACGAGTCGGCGTCCATCGACGGCGCGAACAGGGCCCGGCAGTTCTGGTCCATCACCGTGCCACTGCTCAAGCCGACGATCATCTTCTGCGCCATCATCGCCACCATCGGCGGGTTGCAGCTCTTCACCGAACCGCGCCTGTTCCACTCCGGCACCAACCCGATCCGCGGTGGGCCGATGCGCGAGTCGCAGACGCTGACCATGTACATGTTCGAGAACGCCTTCGCGCCGCACTACAACTTCGGGTACGGCTCGGCCGTGGCCTGGCTGCTCTTCGCGCTCATCGCGATCGTCGCGGCGATCAACGTACTGGTCCTCCGCCGTCTCGGCGGCGACTCGGGCCCCACAACCCGGAAGGGAGCGGCCCAATGAGCCGGCTCTGGCGGGCCAGCCCGCTCACCTACCTGGCCCTGATCGTCGCCGGCGGCCTGTCGGTCTTCCCGATCTGGTGGATGTTCGTGGTCGCCAGCCGGTCCAGCGACGCGATGGGGCAACTGCCGCCGCCGATGACGCCCGGCGGCAACCTCGGCGCCAACATCGCCCGACTGTTCGACAACACCGACGCGTACTTCCTGACCGGGCTGATCAACTCGACGATCGTGGCCACCACGGTCACCATCTCCGTGGTCCTGTTCTCCAGCCTGGCCGGGTTCGCCTTCGCCAAACTGCGGTTCCGGGGGCGCAACGCGCTACTGCTGGTCATCATCGCGACCATGATGGTGCCGACCCAGCTCGGCGTGATCCCGCTGTACCTGCTGATGACCAAGCTGGAGTGGAACGACCGACTCCCCGCGGTCATCGTGCCGGCGCTGGTCACCGGCTTCGGGGTGTTCATGATGCGGCAGTACGCCGGCCAGGCGGTCAGCGACGAGCTGATCGAGGCCGCCCGGATGGACGGCTGCGGCACCGCCCGGATCTGGTGGCACGTCGTCCTGCCCGCGCTGCGTCCCGCTGCCGCCGTCCTCGGCCTACTCACGTTCATGACTACCTGGAACGACTTCCTGTGGCCGTACGCTGTGCTGAACGACCCGGCGAATCCGACAGTGCAACTCTCCCTGCGGGCACTGTCGGACGGGTACTACCAGGACATGTCGCAGGTGTTCACCGGGACAGCCATCGCGACGCTGCCCCTGCTGTTGGTGTTCGTGTTGTTCGGCCGGCAGATCATCGGCGGGATCATGGAAGGTGCGGTCAAGGCGTGAGCGAGATCCGATTTCCCGAACACTTCCTCTGGGGTGCGGCCACCGCCGCGTACCAGATCGAGGGCGCGGCCCGCGACGACGGCCGCGGACCCTCCATCTGGGACACCTTCAGCCGTACGCCGGGCCGGGTCTACCAGGGCCACACCGGCGACGTCGCCTGCGACCACTACCACCGGTACTCCGACGACGTGGCGCTGATGTCCGAGTTGGGCCTGCGGGCGTACCGCTTCTCGGTCGCCTGGCCCCGGATCCAGCCGGACGGCACCGGCCCGGCCAACCCGCGCGGGCTGGACTTCTACGACCGGCTCACCGACGCGCTGCTCGCTCGGGGAATCGACCCGATCGTCACCCTCTACCACTGGGACCTGCCCCAGGCCCTCGGCGACCGAGGCGGCTGGACCAACCGGGACACCGCCGAGCACTTCGCCACGTACGCCACGGCCGTGTACGCCCGCCTCGGCGACCGGATCGACACGTGGACCACCCTCAACGAGCCGTGGTGCTCGGCCTACCTCGGCTACGCCAACGGAATACACGCCCCCGGCGAGCAGGACCCGGGGGCGGCCTTCAGCGCCGTACACCATCTGCTGCTCGGGCACGGCCTCGCGGCGCGGGCGCTGCGGGCGGCCGGCGCACGCAGCGTCGGCATCACCCTCAACCCGGCCGATGTACGCCCGGCCGACCCGGAGAGCGCGGCGGACGCCGCAGCGGTCCGCCTGGTCGACGGCCTGCACAACCGGATCTTCCTCGACCCGCTGCTGGCCGGCGGCTACCCGGACGACGTTCGCGAGCACGTGGCACGGATCGTCGAACCGACATTCATCCGCGACGGTGACGAGAAGCTGATCGCCGCCCCGATCGACCTGCTCGGGATCAACTACTACGCGCCCGGCTACGTGGCAGGTCGACCCGACGGCGCTGGCAACAGCGCGTACCCGGGCACCGAGGGCACTGTGCACTTCGTGCCGCCGACCGGGCCACTGACCGACATGGGCTGGATGATCGAGCCGGCCGGGCTGACCCGGCTGCTGGAACGGATCGCCACCGACTACCCCGGCGTGCCGCTGCTCATCACCGAGAACGGTGGGGCGTTTCCCGACAAGCCCGGCGCCGACTCGCCCGACGGGCCGACCCAGGTGATCGACACCGATCGCATCGCCTACCTCGACGGGCACCTGCGCGCGGCGCACGAGGCGATCTCCCGGGGCGTGGACCTGCGCGGTTATCTCGTATGGTCATTACTGGACAACTTCGAGTGGGCGGAGGGTTACCGCAAGCGGTTCGGGATCGTGCACGTCGACTACCTGACCCAGCGGCGCACACCGAAGGCCAGCGCCCGGTGGTACCAGGAGGTGATCTCCCGGAACGGGCTGTGACGAGCGGGGGGAAGGCGCGATGACGACGGCGCAGCGGCCGACGCTCGAAGCGGTGGCGGCGCGGGCCGGGGTGTCCCGTGCCACCGTGTCCCGGGTGGTCAACGGCTCCACCACGGTGGCCGAGCCGATCCGGGAGGCGGTCACCCGGGCCGTCGCCGAGTTGGGGTACGTGCCCAACCTCGCCGCCCGCAGCCTGGTCACCCAACGCACCGACTCGATCGCCCTGGTCATGCCGGAGGCCGCCACCCGGGTCTTCTCCGACGACCAGGTGTTCCCCGGCATCATCAGGGGCGTCAGCCAGGAACTGGAAGCCGCCGACAAGCAACTGGTGCTGATGCTCGCCGGCTCCCCCGCCGGGCATCAACGGGTCGAGCGCTACACCACCGGCCGGCACGTCGACGGGGTGCTGTTCGCCTCGCTGCACGGCGCCGACCCGCTGCCCGGCACGCTGGCCCGCCTCGGCATTCCGGTGGTGGTCAGCGGCCGGCCGCTCGGCGACGTGCCCGTGCCGTACGTCGACGTCGATCACGTGGCCGGAGTGACCGCAGCCGTCCGACACCTGATCGACAGTGGTCGCCGACGGATCGCCACCATCGCCGGGCCACAGGACATGGTCGCCGGCATCGAACGGCTCAGCGGTTACCGCAGCACGGTCGCCGACGCCGGGTTGCCCGAGCTGATCGCCGTCGGCGACTTCACCCGGGAGTCCGGGTCGGCGGCGATGCGGCACCTGCTCAGCGAACACCCCGACCTGGACGGCGTCTTCGCCGCCTCCGACCTGATGGCACACGCCGCCCTACGAACGCTGCGCGAGGCCGGCCGGCGGGTGCCGGAGGACGTCGCGGTGATCGGCTTCGACGACATCGAGACCGCCGCGTACACCGAACCGCCGCTGACCACGGTCCGGCAGCCGATCGTGGAACTCGGCCGCGCCATGACCCGCCAACTGCTCCGGCTCGCCGCCGGGGAGACCATCGAGCAGAGGGTCATGCTCCCCACCGAGTTGATCCGCCGAGCCTCCGCCTGACCCGAGGCCCGCCGTCCCGCCCCAAGATCCGCACAACATCAGGGATGTAGGTGCCTCTCGGCGCTCCGAGGCCCCTATATCCCTGATGTTGCTGCCTCGTTCCCCCGGACACGGAGCGAGGCGGTTAATCCGTCGCTCCGGCGGGAGATGGTCGCTAGCCTCGCCGGCATGTCGGACCCTGTCGCACTGCTGCACGTCCCCGCCCTCTCCGACGTCGCCGAGTACGCGTACGCGGCTGTCGTCGAGCCGCCCGCCCGGCTCGTGTTCACCGCCGGCGCGTGCCCGCTGGACGCCGAGGGCCGCACCGTCGCGCCGGGCGACCACGCCGCGCAGGCCCGGCAGGCGATGGCGAACCTGGAGACCGCCCTCGCGGCGGCCGGTGCCACCCCCACCGACGTCGTAAAGACCACCGTCTACGTGGCGTCGTCGCAGCAGAAGGACCTGGTGACCGCATGGGAGGTCGTGCGGGACTTCTTCGGCGACCACGATCCGCCCAGCACCCTGCTGGGGGTGGCAGTGCTCGGCTACACGGACCAGCTCGTCGAGGTCGAGGCCGTCGCGGCCGTACGGATGGGGGCCTGACATGCGGATTCGTGTGGCGCAGCCGGACGACGCCCCGGGCGTGGTGGCGCTGCGGGCGACTGTCTTTCCGTACCTGGTGCGCGGTGTCGAGTCGACCCGAAAGATGATCGCCGAACCGCCGCCCGAGGAGGAGTGGACCGCGTTCGTGGCCGAGGTCGACGAGCAGGTGGTCGGTTGGGTGTCCGCCGAACGCATCGGCACGACATCGGCGGCGAACGTCGGTGGCATCAACCTGTTGCACGTGCACCCGGAACACCGGCGACGTGGCACCGGCACCGCCCTGCTGACCGCCGCGACCGACTTCCTCCGCCCGTTGGGAATCCGCCGGGTTCGCGCCATGGCACTGCCCGACGGGCTGCCGTTCGCGCGCCGGCACGGCTACGAGCCCAGCCGGGAGGTGCGCTACTCGGCGCTCGACCTGAATCCAGCACCCGCGCTGCCCGACCCGCCACCGGGCGTGCGGCTGCTCCCGATCGCCGACCTGGACCCGCACCTCCTGTACACGGCGGACGTGGCCTCGGCGGCAGACGAACCGGGCGACGTGCCGGTCGACGCGAAGAGCTACGAGAGCTGGCAGTACGACGTATGGGACAACCTGGGGCTGGACAAGGCCGCCAGCGTCGCGGCCGAGATCGATGGTGAGGTGGTCGCGTTCAGCCTGGTCAAGCGGGACGGGGACCGGATGTGGTCGGACTACACCGGCACCGTTCCGGCGTATCGGGGCCGAGGGCTGGCGCGGCTGGCCAAGACGGCGGCGCTGCACCGGGCCGCTGCGAACGGCGTGCGCGTCGCGTACACCTCGAACGACGAGGCGAACGCGCCGATGCTCGCGATCAACGCCCGACTCGGCTACCGACCGGTGGCATCCCAGTGGTCCTGCCTGGCCGAACTGACCTGATCCGTAACCGGCTGAGCCGCGCGATCAGCACCTGATCTTCGGTGATCAAGTGATGAAAAGTAGGTCCGCGTGGCCCCTGGAACCTACTTTTCATCACTTGATCGAGGCAGAAGCGGAGAACCGGGCCGGTCAGCCGGCCTCG
>NZ_JBSFBM010000377.1:0-5938 GCF_053592955.1 Micromonospora sp. NPDC002411
CCTACCAGCAGGGTCGCCACGCCAACGAGGCCCACGCCGGCCATCGCCGCCGTCGTCACGAGGAGGAAGTGTGAGGTGCGCGGGTCCAGGAGGGGGTACACCTCCGCCACTCCAAGGATGATCACCGTTACGGGCAGCGAACTCACCGCGATGGCGGTGGCAGGGCGACGTAACCATGCGATGGTCACGATGCCAGCGACGGCAAGACCGCTGATGAGCGGCACGGGCGCACCGATGACGGACGTCAGGTTGTGAAGTCGCTCTGCCAGGTAGGCGGACAACTCGTGCGGCTGTGGAAAGGCAGCAGCCCAGAACGCCCGCATCTCGTCGGTTCGGGCCCGTGCGGAGAAGGCGACGTAGACGGCCGCCGCGAGCCAGCCCGCGATGAAGCCAGCCACGGCCACTTCGAGGAGTCGCGCCCACCGACGTCGTAGCAAGTTGACCAGGAACATCCCGCTGAACACACCTGCCGCGATGATGGCGGTGACGTGGCTGATCAGCATCCCGACGCAGACTGCGGCAACCAGCACCCCTAGCCGCCTGCGTGACCATGTCCGCTCTGTCCATGCGGTGATGGCGAGCATGCCCACCGTGACGGCGGCATCGGCGGAGTACTGCTTGAGGTCGTGGCGGACCTGCTGGGCCGGGAGTAGCAGGACTGCCGCTCCAGCGACGGCGCCCGCCACGATCCCCAGTCGGCGGGTCGGCCACTGCGGGAGACGACCGAGCGCGTACGCCACCCCAACAGACAGAACGTGAAACGCAAGCGGCACAACGCGCAGGTCGTCGGAGTCCGGGACCAACCGCAGGAGAAGGCTCCACCCGATCGGAGTCGACGACGTCGTCACGGGCAGGTCAGTGAGCGGCATGCGTACGGAAAGCGCCACCCATGCCTCGTCGAGCCAGTACGGCGCGGAGAGCATCGTGCGGACGTCGTGCACAACCGGGACGGCGGCGAGCAGGACGGCGACGACGGCCCAGTCCGTGCGGGTCGGTCGACGACGCTTTACCGGAGCCGGCAACGGGGCACGATCGCTCACGTTCCTGGTCATGAGTTGCGCGACCACGATGCCTCCCATCCTGGAAGTACGGACCATAGAGCGCTACGCATAATTCTGAGAGCTTGACGCTGTGACACTGTCCGCCGAGCCGGTTGCAGGAGCACGGCCGCCTTTCGGTGTCGTCATCTCATCGGATTGCTCACGCAGCAGGCGCGGCGCCCAATCCTTGAGGCGCAGAGCAGGCTGCTCCACCAGATGCCAGGAAAGCATCGCGAGTCCCACACTGACCAGGGTGCTGGCAACGAAGAAGCCGACCAGGCCGAGCGCCTGCACCCCGGTCTTCGCCATGACCTGCTGTACGACGAAGGAGTAGATGTACAACCCGTACGAGTAGTCGTTGTTGTTTCCGACCCGGTGCAGCGCCTTCGGCAGCCGCACGGCGAGCCAGAGAGTGACGTACGCGTAGGCGAGCAGCGCCGGGCCGAAGAACGATCCGTGTGCCGCGAGCCCGCCGGAGACCAGGACCGCAAGCACACCAAAGAAGTCGTTGATCAGTAGACGGTCGCTGTACAGCTCAGCTGTCCCGCCGACGAGGAACATGAAGCCGTACCAGAGTAGAGAATCCTTTCGGAGCGTGCCGAGCATCGGCAGCGGTCCGATCTCCCCCGTCAGCCAGATGCCCTGCTCTGCGTTGCCATGACGGAACTGGTTCCAGCAGAGGGCACCGAACATGGCGAGCAACGCAAGCAGTGGAATCCAGCGGAGTTGACGGCGGAGGATGGTGAAAACGGACAAGACGGCGACCAGCAGGTAGCAGAAGATCTCGTAGGCGAGAGTCCACAATGACCCGTTGAGCGTATTCCCGCCCTGCCACCGCCAGTATGGCGTGTCGCCCTGCAACAGGTCGGCAATCCCGAACTGACGAAGGCCCCCCCACCAGTTCTGTCGCAGATAGTCGAAGGCCCCGTTGGGACTCCGCCACAGGCCTGCGACCGTTCCGTGCCGTTCGAAAAAGAGCACCGGTGCGACAACCACGGCGGTGAAGAGGAGGCATACCCACAGGCCGGGCCAGATCCGCAGGGCGCGGTGCCACAGGAAGCGAGGAACCGAGCTGCGCCGAGCGGAACGGACGATCAGGAAACCGGAGATGGTGAAGAACCCGGCCACTGCCACGGCACCGAGATCGACGCGCGGCATGAGCGGACGACCAAAGCCGAGAGCGGCCGAGTGGGACAACACCACGGCGAGCGCGAACGCGAGCCGAAGAGCGCCAAAGCTGTTCGCGCGCCTGTCGTAGACCTCGGCGAACGGCCGCGACACCGTCGAACGCCGCACCAGGCCTGGTAGGAAGGAGAGCAACGAAGGTCGCCTGCGCTACCTGGCTCCTGTGGAGCTGGATGGCGAGGGCCTCGGTTCGCCCGGAACCCTTTGAGTTGGCACCGACGAGCCGATCAGGCGTGCCGCCTGCCGATTGCGCCGCGAGGCCAGCGGCAGCCCGACGAGAAACTCGGGGAACATGCCGAAGAACGTCCTGGCGCTCTGCAGCTCCAGCGTGTGCGCGCGGGACCACTGGAACGAGTTCGTCGCGCGTGCCCAGTGATGGGTCCACCGGACGTCGCCGGTCAGGGCGACAGGCATGCCCTGTCGCCACGCCCGCAGCCCGAGCTCATGGTCCTCGTAGTAGAGGAAGAACTGCTCGTTCCACCCGCCCATTGCGAGGAAGTCGGCGGTGCGGGCGGCGACTGCGGCACCCATGGCCCAAGCGACGTAGACCGTCTCGCCGGGCTTGGCCATCACCCGGTAGGTCGCGTGCATCCGGGACAGGGGCCAGATCTTCCGGTTGCCCAGCTTGGCGGTGGCGTAGGGGAATCCTCTGCCGTTGGGCTGGGGAGTCCCGTCGGTACCGATCAGCTGAGGAGCCACCAGGCCGCCGTGGGTGTCGAGGTGCTGCTTGAGCACGTCCATACCGTCCGGGTCGATCTCAAGGTCGGGGTTGGCGAACACCACGTATTCACCGGCGGCCTGGCGTACCCCGACGTTGTTGGCCTTGGAGAAACCGACGTTCTCCGGTAGCCGGATGACCCGGGCACCCAACTCCTCGGCTACGACGACCGAGTCGTCGGACGAGGCGTTGTCGACGACGATCCACTCGTAGGGCTTGGCCCCTTGCCAGCACCGGCGGAGCGTGTCCGCCGAGTTGTAGGTGACCGTTACGACAGTCCACTGGTGTGCTGACATCATGCTCTCCGAGTTGTCAGATAGCTGTAGAGGGACGCGAAGCCGAACCGCTTGCCGTTCCATTGCCGCCTGGCGGTCGCGCTCTCCATCAGTCCTCGCGCGATGCCGCGAAGGAACGGCCGGAGCAGGCCTTGACGGATGCGCCGGGCGGCGAGCGCGAGGTGCGCCAGGGCCAGTACCGGCATCGCGATGAGCATCAGCGGCCAGGTGAATACCCGGGCCGCGACCAGGAGCCGGTTTCGGGCCAGCAGGAAGGCTCGGAAACCCTGGAGCTTGTTGTCACCCTCGACGCTGTGCCCACCCGCGTGCGGGAGGATGACGTCGAGCGCGCGAGTCCGCCTACCTGACGCGTAGAGCCGGTAGGCCAGATCGGCGTCCTCGCCCCAGGCGAAGAGGTGTTCGTAGAAGCCGCCGAACTGATGGAACAGTTCGGTCGGGAAGACAGCTGCGCCACCCGACGGGCCCAGCGGTCCCCGCGCCACGGTTGCCGTCCGGTCGATGAAGAGTGAGATCGGATTGACATCGATGCCGACGTACTCGCCGCCGTGCATGGCCAGACCGACCGCGATCGGCGTGCCAGGGTCCTCCGCGATGGCGGCGCACACCCGTGCCAGTGCGTCGTCGGGCAGCCACACATCGGGGTTGAGCAGCAGGACGTGGCTCGTCCTCGCGGCGGCCACGGCGCGGTTGCAGCCGGCCGCAAAACCGGGATTCGACGAGTCGGGAAGGTACTCGTACCGCCCGTCGTCCAGCCAACCGGCGATGACCTTCTCGCAGCCGTCCTCAGGCCAGTTGTCCGCGAAGATGAACCGCACCGGGAGCCCCTCGGCGCTGCGAACCCAGGTGGGCAGCGTCTGGGTCAACATGTCGTTCGAACGGTAGAGAACGGTGACGACTGTCAGCGTTTCATCCACTCCGGGATCCACCTCATCGGTTTGCTAAGTAGGTACAGGGCAACAAGGCCAGGAGCGAGGGCCAGCCAGAACGGTTGGACCACCGGATAGAGCTCGTAGACGCCGAAGGTCGCGAAGTAGATGACGAACGCCCGGGTCAGGTGATGCGCGGGGCTCCAGGAGGCCGCGAGCCGACGGTCGATGACGCCCACGCTGAGGCCCAGCAGACCGAGGAAGATCACGGCGCCGATCGGCCCGTAGTCCAGCAGGGGTATGGCGACGAACGTCGCGGTGTTCATGTAGAACGGCTTGCTCAGACCGGCGGTGATGGCGTACAGGTCCGCTGGCCCGAACAGCCGATCTCCTACCGAGCCGGTGAAGGTGATGGTGTACCGCCCCCAGGTGGGCGGATGCTGCTCACGCACTTCCCACAGCCGCCCGAACGTCTCGACGGAGCTGCTGAGCGACAGGTCCAGCGACCCGACGCTGGCGTAGAGCGGGCTGGCGCCGTACTGCGCCCGGAACTGGTCCTCGAACTGTCCCGTGCCGGCGAGCGTCCGTTGGCCGCCGAGGAAGACTGCCGCGCCTACCGCGACCGCTCCGATCACGAGCACCACGAGCGACACCCGCAGCCGGTTCTTCGGGCTGATGGTCGCCGAACGGCGGACCGAGAGCGCGGCTACCAGCGGGGGCACGATACCCAGCAGAACGGAGTTCTTGCTCGCGCCCAGAGCCGCGCCGAAGGCGAAGATGACGACGAAGACGACGTACGCCCACCGTCCCTCCGCCTTGCCGGTGAGCGCTCGGAGCAACGAGACCGCCAGCCCGATCCCCCAGAACTCCGAGAACAGCCCGGTGATCAGGTTGGATCGAAGTCTGACCGCCTCACGTGCGGCGTCCGGGTTGTCGGCGAACAGCGGCGGCACGTCACCACGGAACTTCAACGCCGCGCCGATGACGGCGAGCAGGAGCAGGAAGAGTACGAAGACCCGGAGTCGACTCTCGGCGGGCCAGCGCAGTTCGGCACGCTCGGATTCGAGACCGGTACGGCCCGCAGCCGGGCGCGTCGTCACGGCCGGCATGACGAACGTGTCCGCGGTCGGCGTCGACTCGACCGTCTCCGCGGTCGGCGTCGGCTCCTTGGAACGACCCCTGGCTGCCGCGAGTCGACGGCCGAGATACCAGGCACCGAGGAAGCAGGCGGCGTAGAAGCCCAGAACCGGCACCGCGGCGGGGCCGGCCGGGGAGTCGTACGGCCCGGGAATGGTGAGGACGGCGAGGAAGACGAAACCCCAGGCGGCCGTGCAGATGGCGAGCCACATGTGATGACGGAAGAGGAGGGCCGCCATCGCGAGGAATGCTGCTGCGACACCGAACTCGACGTCCCACAGGAAGACCGCCGCGACGGCGACGACCGCTACCACCCACGGCACGAGCGCCCGGAAGCGATTGGGTGTCACGGTGCTGGTCGTGGGGGTCACAGGAGGGACCTGTACAAGCTCTGCCATCGCTCCACACACCTGTCGAAGGCGTACTCCTGGGCGTACCACTCGGCCACCCGCTGCGCCTCGTCGGCCGCGCGGCGACCGACGGCCTGCCGAATGGCTCCGGCGAGCGCGGCGGGCGCGAGGTCCGCCTGGAAAGCCAGGGTCCCCGTCGCGTGCCGGGTGACCTCGGCGAGGCCGCCGGCCCCGGTGTGCACCACGGGTACGCCGAGGGACAGCGCCTCCAGCGCGCTGAGCCCGAACGACTCGACCCGGGACGGCACCACGAGGCAGTCGATCTCCTGGAGGAAGTCCGCAGCCG
>NZ_JBSFBM010000378.1:0-5936 GCF_053592955.1 Micromonospora sp. NPDC002411
CCACCCGCACCGGCCGGCGGGGCGCCAGCGCCGACACCACGTCGGCCGCCGACGCCAGCTTCGGCTCGCCCAGCACCTCCTCGGCCAACCGGCGTACCTGCCAGCCGGTCTCGTCGTACCGGGCCAGCAGCTCCTCGCCGGTCGCCACCCCGGCGTCGACGAGCAGGCGCGCGGTGGCGGCCACCGGATCCCGGTCCAGGTCCTCGGCCAGCTCGGCCGGGCTGCGGTACGCCGACTCCGCGTCCGCCCCGGCGTGCCCCATCAGCCGGACCGTGCGCAGGTGCAGGACCGCCGGGCGGCGGTTCCGGCGTACCCAGGCAGCGGCCTCCGCCGCCACCGCGTACGCCCGCACGGGGTCGGCCCCGTCCGCGCTGAAGTAGCGGATGCCCGGCTTGGCCCGCAGGGTCGCCTCGACCCAGCCCTCCGGTGACCGGACGCTGATGCCCAGCCCGTTGTCCTCGCAGACGAAGAGCACCGGGATGCGCAGCCCGGCGTGGTCGTACCACCCGGCGGTGTTGAAGGCGGCGGTGGCGCTGGCGTGGTTGACCGAGGCGTCGCCGAACGAGCAGACAACTATCGCGTCCGGCGGCCACGGGACGTGCGCGGCGCCCGCGCCGCTGCCGACCCGCACCCCGGCTCCGGTACGCCGCCCGGCGCTGTCCAGCCGGCGCAGCCGTTCCACGGCCAGTCCCATTCCCACCGCGCGGGGCAGATGCGAGGCGATGGTGGAGGTCGTCGGCACGACGGCCAGGTCGGCCCGGCCGAACACCTTGTGCCGGCCACCTGCGATCGGCTCCTCGCTGGAGGCGACCATCCCGCGCAGCACGTCCCGGGCCGCGTCCGCGTACGCGCCGAACCCGCCTGCCGGGGCCGGCTCCGGCCCGGACGGATCAGGATCGGCGGTCGAGTCGGCGTCGGTCGACGCTGGATCGCTGCTGGCCCGCCGGTCGCTGCTCGCCGTTGGATCGGCGGTCGACCCCGGGTCGCCGGTCGGCGCTGGGTCGGCGGCGGAGTCCGGCTCGCCCGACGGCGACGCGGCGGCGGCCTGGGCGGCGCGGAGGCAGTAGAAGGCACCGGAGCGGTAGTGCAGCAACGCCGGATCGGTGGGGCGCAGCGCGGCGGCGACCGCGGCGTTGCCCTCGTGCCCGGCGGAACCGATGGTGTAGAAACCCTCCCCGAAGCTGCGCAGCCAGCGGCCGGCCAGGTCGAGCTGCCGGCTCGTCACCTGCGCGTCGAACAGGTCGAGCACCTGCGCGCCGGTCAGTGGAGCATCGTCGGTGATCGGGTCAGCGGGGTCACGCCGACGCTCCGCGGCAGGCAGCGTCGCCAGCGTCTCCCGGAACCGGTCGTCGAGGTCTTGCGGGGTGGTCACGTCGCACAGCATTACCGACGGGAGGGCTGCTCGCCCAGTGGGACACGGCCGTCGCGGGCCGACTCACTCCGGACCGCAGGGCTCCGGCCAACCACCGTCAGACGCCTTCCAGACCAGGTCACGAAGGGTGCGCAGCTCTTCGTCGGTCAGCCCGGACAGGAGTCGGGAGTCGGACATCACCATGGTCACCCGGTCCCGTTCGACGCGGCCCTTCTCGGTCACCACCAACGTCTTCTGCCGGCGGTCCGCCGGGTCGGTGCGTCGTTCCACCAACCCGGCCTGTTCCAGCTTGTCGACCAGCACCGTCACGTTCGACCGGTCGCAGCCCAGTTGGCCGGCGAGATCACGAGCCGGCAGCGGGCGGTCCGGGTCCAGTTGATGCAACGCCCGCGCCGTCGCCGGAGTGAGCCCCAACTCGGCGAACGCGGCACCCTGTCGGTGTCGCAGGGCGTCGCTGACGTGGGCCATCCGGCGCAGCACATCGGCGGCGAGACCAGCCCGATCCACCGGCCCACCTGCTACGGAACCCACCTCCTGCGGCACTGCCACATCGTACGCACCGGGCGGGCCCGGTCGGCTCAGCGTTCGCACCTCGACAAGATCCGCACAACGTCGGGGACAGTGCTGCCTCAGCCTGCGTCGAGGCAGCAACTTCGGGGATGTTGCGCGGATCTCGAGGCGAAACGGAGCGTCAGCCCGGGAGGAAGGAGAAGCGGACCTGTCGGGTCGGGTTGTCACCGTTGGTGTCGACGAGGCAGATCGACTGCCAGGTGCCGAGCGCCAGACGACCGCCCAGCACCGGCAGCGTGGCGTACGGCGGCACGAACGCCGGAAGCACGTGGTCGCGGCCGTGGCCGGGCGAGCCGTGCCGGTGCCGCCAGCGGTCCTGGGTCGGTAGCAGGTCGTCCAATGCGCTGAGCAGGTCGTCGTCGGATCCCGAGCCGGTCTCGATGATCGCCAGGCCGGCGGTGGCGTGCGGCACGAAGACGTGCAGGAGTCCGTCGCCCTCACCGGAGACGAACTGCTGGGCCTCCGCTGTGATGTCGCGGACGGCCGGGCGGGACCCGGTCTGGACGGTGATCACGTCAGTGCGCATACGTCGCATTCTGCCGCAACCTGCGGTCAGGAACCGCCGCCACCGCCCCCGGAGTCCCCACCACCGCCGGAGGAGCCACCGCCCCCGAAATCGCCTCCGGAGTGACCGCCGCCTGCGGAGTCACCGTCCCCGCCGCGGGACCAGTCCCAGCCGTTCGAGTCGCCGTAGTACGTCGAGGGGATGCTGGTGTCGGCGTGCCTCTGGCGCGGACCGGGCACACGACGAGGCGCGCGGCGGGGCGCGGGTGCTCGCAGCCCGCCGCGAACCTGGACCGCGCCGAACGCCATCGCTCCGGCGCCGAGGATCGTGATCGGCAGCGCGGCGGTGTCGCCGGCCAGGAGCACCGGCGCGGAGAGAAGCGCTCCGAGCGCGCCACCCGAAAGGATCATGACGCCGGTTGCCACCCGCCACCCGTTCATGTGCGGCACGGTAGCGAGCCCGGGCAAGCGGGCGGTTTAGGCGGTCGTAGCGCTAAGTTACCGATGAGTACCTGTGTTCAGCATCGCGTCGGGGGCACCTAGGCGTGACGACAGGTGCCACCAGGGGGCAGGATGGCGCTAGAGACCTATCCCACACACAACCGAGGGAACGCCTGTGGCTACGGAACGCAAGCGCCCGGTGATCAGCGACGGCCTACCGAGCCAGCTTCCGGACATCGACCCTGAAGAGACAAGCGAATGGGTCGAGTCGCTTGACGGTGTCATCGACGAGCGCGGCGCCAAACGCGCCCGGTACGTCATGCTGCGCCTGCTGGAGCGCGCCCGTGAGCGCCAGGTCGGGGTTCCGCCCCTGACCACCACCGACTACATCAACACCATCCCGTCGGAGCGCGAACCGTGGTTCCCGGGTGACGAGCACGTCGAGAGGCGGATCCGGGCGTACGTCCGGTGGAACGCCGCGATGCTGGTGCACCGGGCGCAGCGCCCGGAGATCGGCGTCGGCGGGCACATCTCGACCTTCGCCAGCTCGGCGTCGCTCTACGAGGTGGGCTTCAACCACTTCTTCCGGGGCAAGAACCACCCGGGCGGCGGCGACCACATCTTCTACCAGGGCCACGCCTCCCCCGGCATGTACGCGCGGGCGTTCCTGGAGGGGCGGCTCAGCGAGCACCAGCTCGACGGGTTCCGCCAGGAGTTGTCGCACCCCGGCGGCGGGCTGCCGTCGTACCCGCACCCGCGGCTGATGCCGGACTTCTGGGAGTTCCCCACCGTCTCGATGGGTCTCGGCGGTCTGAACGCGATCTACCAGGCACGGTTCAACCGGTACCTGCAGCACCGCGGCATCAAGGACACCTCGCAGCAGCACGTCTGGGCATTCCTGGGCGACGGTGAGATGGACGAGCCGGAGACGCTCGGCGCCATCGGTGTGGCCGCCCGCGAGGAGCTGGACAACCTCACCTTCGTGATCAACTGCAACCTCCAGCGGCTGGACGGCCCGGTCCGGGGCAACGGCAAGGTCATGCAGGAGCTGGAGGCGTTCTTCCGGGGTGCCGGCTGGAACGTGATCAAGGTCGTCTGGGGCCGCGAGTGGGACCCGCTGCTCGCCGCGGACACCGACGGCGCGCTGGTCAACCTCATGAACACCACGACCGACGGCGACTACCAGACCTACAAGGCGGAGTCGGGCGCGTACGTGCGGGAGCACTTCTTCGGGCGCGACGCGCGTACCCGCAAGATGGTCGACCCGCTCAGCGACGACGAGATCTGGAACCTCAAGCGGGGTGGGCACGACTACCGCAAGCTCTACGCGGCCTACAAGGCGGCCACCGAGCACACCGGTCAGCCCACCGTCATCCTGGCGAAGACGATCAAGGGCTGGACGCTCGGCTCGCACTTCGAGGGCCGCAACGCGACCCACCAGATGAAGAAGCTGACGCTGGAGGACCTGAAGACCTTCCGCGACCGGCTCTACCTGGACATCCCGGACAAGGCGCTGGAGGACAACCCCTACCTGCCGCCGTACTACAACCCGGGTGAGAAGTCCGACGAGATCCAGTACCTGAAGGAGCGGCGCGAGCAGCTCGGCGGTTACCTGCCGTCCCGGCGGACCAGCACCAAGCGGCTGGCCATCCCGGGTCCGGAGCGGTTCGCCGACGTCAAGCGCGGCTCGGGCAAGCAGAAGGTGGCCACCACCATGGCCTTCGTCCGCCTGCTCAAGGACATCATGAAGGACAAGGAGTTCGGCAAGCGCTGGGTGCCGATCATCCCGGACGAGGCCCGCACCTTCGGCCTCGACTCGATCTTCCCCACCGCGAAGATCTACTCGCCGCACGGCCAGCGTTACACCTCTGTCGACCGGGAGCTGTTCCTGTCGTACAAGGAGTCGACGACCGGTCAGATCCTGCACGAGGGGATCAACGAGGCCGGTTCGGTGGCCTCGTTCACGGCGGCCGGCTCGGCGTACGCCACCCACGACGAGCCGATGATCCCGATGTACATCTTCTACTCGATGTTCGGGTTCCAGCGGACCGCCGACGGGCTGTGGGCGGCGGCCGACCAGATGGCGCGGGGCTTCCTGCTCGGCGCGACCGCAGGGCGCACCACGCTCAACGGTGAGGGCCTCCAGCACGAGGACGGTCACTCGTTGCTGATCGCCGCCACCAACCCGGCGGTGGTCGCGTACGACCCGGCGTTCTCGTTCGAGATCGCGCACATCATGGAGCACGGCCTGCACCGGATGTACGGGGACGCGCAGGAGAACGTCTTCTACTACCTGACGGTCTACAACGAGCCGATCCTCCAGCCGGCCGAGCCGGCCGGGGTGGACGTGGAGGGCCTGCTCAAGGGCATCTACCGCTACTCCCCGGCACCGGAGGTCGACGGCCCGAAGGCCAACGTGCTCGCCTCCGGCACCGGCATGCAGTGGGCGCTCAAGGCCCAGCAGTTGCTCGCCCAGGACTGGGGGGTGGCCGCCGACGTGTGGTCGGTGACCTCCTGGACGGAGCTGCGCCGCGACGCCGTGGAGACCGAGGAGTACAACCTCCTCAACCCGGGCGCCGAGGCGAAGATCCCGTACATCCAGCAGAAGCTGGCCGACGCGGACGGCCCGAAGGTAGCGGTCAGCGACTGGATGCGGGCCGTACCGGACCTGATCGCCCGGTGGGTGCCCGGTGACTACACGTCGCTCGGCACCGACGGCTTCGGCATGTCGGACACGCGGCACGCGCTGCGCCGGCACTTCCACGTCGACGCCGAGTCGATCGTGGTGGCCACGCTGCGGCAGCTCGCCCGCAGCGGCGCGGTGGCGGCCACCGTGCCGGCCGAGGCGGCGAAGAAGTACGCGATCGACGACGTCAACGCTGCCCCGGTCGGCGAGACCGGCGGCGACAGCTAGACCCGTACGACCAACGAGGGGGCCCGGGGCCTGCCCCCCCCGGGCCCCCCCCCCCCGCCCCCCCCCCCCCCCCCCCCCCCCCCCCCCCCCCCCCCCCCAAAAAAAAAAAAAGGGGGGGGGGAAAGGGTTTGGGGA
>NZ_JBSFBM010000379.1:0-5916 GCF_053592955.1 Micromonospora sp. NPDC002411
GAGGAACAGCAGGGAGAAGACGATGATCTCGGTGAGATGGTCGCGCCACATCAGCGGCCTCCACGCTTCTTGGTCATCTGGTACACCAGCGTCGTCCAGGTGGTCAAGAAGGTGCCGTCCCAGCCCAGTCGGGGTCCGGCTACCGGCTTCGGTGGTGGCACCGGCGGAATCACCGGCAAGCTGCTGTTGCCCGTCGGCGCGGCGCTGACCATCACCGGGTTGGTCCTCGCCGTAGTGGCGCTGCGTCGGCCGCGTCTGGTCCGTGGCGCTGGGCGCTGAGCCGGCCATGGAGATCTTCCGACCCGCGTCGCCACCGCCCGGTCCCCGCCCGTCCCCCGGTCCCCGCCCGTCGTCGGGTCCCCGCCCGTCCCCTGGTCCGCACCCCACCCGAGACGACCGGGACGACCGCTCGCCGACGGACGACCGCTTCGACGACCGGCTCCCGCGGGACGACCGTTGGCCGGGGGACGACCGCTTCGACGACCGCCCCCTGCCGCTGGACGACAGCCCGTTCGTCCCCGAGCGTCCGACTGTGGCTGCTCGCCCGCCGACCGCAGTCACGCCTCGGCGCAGCCGGCCCTCGGGCCGTAGCCCGTGGTCGGTGCCGCTGGCCGTGGTGCTGGTGCTGGCCGGGGTCTTCGCCACCGGGGCGGGGCTGGGTCGCTCGGTCGGGCCGTTCGACTTCGCCCCGGCCGGCGGCGACCGGCCGCCCCGCAGCGAGTCCGTCGGGTTGTCGGCCAGTCGTCCGGTGCGCCTCAACGTCCCGTCGATCAAGGTGGCTGCGCCGGTGGAACCCGTCGGGCAGGCACGGGACGGCTCGATCGCCGTACCGCCGTTGGAACGGCACAACGAGACCGGCTGGTACGACCGTGGGCCGACGCCCGGCGAGCCCGGCCCGGCGGTGATCGTCGGGCACGTGGACACCAAGACCGGCCCGTCGGTCTTCTACGACCTGGGCAAGCTGAAGCCCGGCGACTTGATCGAGGTGGCCCGCGCGGACGAGTCGGTGGTGGTGTTCCGGGTCGACACCGTGGAGCACTTCCCAAAGGACCAGTTGCCCGCCGAACGGATCTACGGCCACGACGGGCCCCCCGGTCTGCGGTTGATCACCTGCGGCGGGCAGTTCATCGGCGGACGCACCGGCTACGCCGACAACGTCATCGCCTTCGCCACCTTCCAGTCCTCCCGCAAGTCCTGAGGCGGCGCTCAACCGCTTGATCCACTCGCCTTCGCCGACGTTGGGGTATCCCCGCCGCCCGGACACCCCCAGTTCGGCGAACTCGAGCGGATCAAGCCCGGGGTGGGCGGCCCGTGGGGTGCAGCGCGCTACTCGGTCTCGGCGACGAACACGCCTTGGCCTTGCTGTCCGTAGACGAGGTTGCGGTCATGCAGCTCTTTGACTGCGCGGTACGCGGTTGACCGCGCGACGTTGTAGATCTCGCCGATCTCCGACACGGATGGCAACTGGTGCCCAGGTCGGTATTCACCGGAGCGGATCTTCAGCTCGATGTCGTCCGCAACACGGCGGTAGTGCGGTGGTCTGGTTGGCATGATCGACTCTCCTGGACTTCAGCGGAGATCATGCTTCCAGCCCGGGCCCGAGCAGGACAAGGCGACAATCCAGCAAAGTAGATACAGTGAGAACTTGACTACACTGAGACAGTGGATACAGTGAGACAGTCGGGTAGTTCTGGACTTCAGCACTCCGAGGTATCCGGCACGTCCCGGGGAGCACGACGTCGGGCTCTGCCCCCGGGGCAGCTACTTCGGGACGCATGGAGGTGTCGCACATGCCCATCGACGAGCCGGTGTCCAAGGCGACCGAGTTGTTCGTGGCGAAGCGCGTGCTTGACGCGCATTGGACTCGGGCGGTCGATCGGCCCTGGCAGGCAGGCGGCTGCCGAGAGTGTCGAGGTCACGGTGACTGTCCGCAGCTCGATTGGTCGCTGGAGCTCCTGGCGGACGTCGCCGCAGTCATGTTCCAAAAACAGTGACCACTCGGCCCCGCAGTCTGCCGGCAAACGTCAACGCCTTCGCCCTCTCCAGTCCTCCCGCAAGTCCTGATGCCACGCTCCGGCGCTTGATCCACTCGCCTTCGCCGAAGTGGGGGTATCCCAGCGGCCCGGACACCCCCAGTTCGGCGATCCCGAGTGGATCAAGCCCTGGGGTGAGCGGCCCTCGGGCCGTGGTGGACTGGTATTCGCCGGGCATCAGTTCAGGAAGCCGAGGAGTTGGCGGGTGGTTTCGTCGGGGGCCTCTTCCGGGATGAAGTGCCCGACCGGCACCGGCCCACCGCGAACGTCGTCGGCCCACTCCCGCCAGATCGCGAGCGGGTCGTCGTAGAGCTTCGCGACCTGGCCGCGTTGGCTCCACAGGAACAGCACCGGGCAGGTGATCTTCCGGTTTCCCCGGTCCGCCTCGTCCTGCTGGTAGTCGAGCGTCGCGGCGGCGCGGAACTCCTCGCAGATCGCGTGTGCCGTGGCGGGGTCGCGGAACTGCTCGACGTACGCCGCCCGTACCTCGGGCGGGAAGGCGTCCTTGACCTCGGGCCAGGTGTCGAGCACGAAGTCGACGAGCACCGCGGGCGCCGCGTCGATGAACTGCTCGGGCACCGGCGCCGGTGCCGCCAGGAAGGACCAGACCCAGTAGGAGAGGCTGAACGCCTTGTCGGCGCGGTTGTAGACATCTCCGATGGGGACGACGTCCAGGACGGCCAGCCGGGTGACGACGTCCGGTTCGTCCAGCGCTAGACGGTACGCGCAGCGGGCCCCGCGGTCGTGGCCGACGAGCCGGAACCGCTCGTGGCCCAGGCGCCGCATCACCTCGATCTGGTCGCGGGCGATGGCACGCATGCTGTACGGCTCGTGATCGGCGGTGCTCGGTGGTTTGCCGCTGCCGCCCCAGCCCCGCAGGTCGGTGGCGACGACTGTGAAGCTCTCGGCGAGCCGCGGCGCGATCCGATGCCACATGAGGTGCGTCTCGGGGATGCCGTGCAGGAGCAGAACGGGAGGCCCGCTTCCACCCTGCCGGCCGTGGATCGTCGCGCCGGAGGTGTCGATGTCGAATTCCTCGAACCCGTCGAACATGGCCTGACCCCCGCGACTCCGTGGGACGCCGCCGGTGCCGACGGGACGCCCCGGTCGGGCGACTGATGGCCGGCTACCGCGCGGGCCCATTCGACGCTATCAGCGCATTTCGCCCTTTACGTGGGGTTCCGCCCGGCTGGCGCAAGCGTTGATCCACTCGCCTTCAAGGACATCGGGGTGACCGAGTCGTCCGGACACCCCGACATCAAAGAACCCGAGTGGATCAAGCGCTGGGTGAGTGGTGTGCAGGGCTGGGGAGCGGGTCAGGGCTGGGGCGCGGGTCAGGGCTGGGGGACGTGCAGCGCCACCTCGAACTCCAGCAGGCTGGCACTGGTGGAGACCGGGGGACGAGGCTTGTCGCCGGGGGCGGCGGCGTGGGCGGCGCGCGACGGCCCGGCGGCCCATGCCTGGAACGCTTCTTCGCTCTCCCACTTCGTGTAGACGAAGTAGCGGGTCTCGCCGGCCACCGGGCGGAGGAGTTCGAAGCCGAGGAAGCCGGGGGAGTTCTCCACAGCTCCGGCCCGTGCGGCGAACCGCTTCTCCAACTCCGCGCCGCCACCAGGCGGGACGTCGATCGCGTTGATCTTCACGACTGCCATCTGCCCACCCTAGCCAGGCTCAGAACGTCTCGACCGCTGGGACCAGGTCCACGTCGACAACGATCGGCGCGTGGTCGGAGGGGCCCTTGCCCTTGCGGGCCTCCCGGTCCACGTACGCCGAGCGGACCGCCCGGGCGAACGGCGCGGACGCGTACACCAGGTCGATTCTCATGCCCTTGTTCTGGTGGAACATCCCGGCCCGGTAGTCCCAGTACGTGAAGGGGTGTGGCCCCTTCATGGGGGTGGGCACGACGTCGCTGAGGCCCAGGTCGCGCAGCGCGGCGAGGGCGGCCCGCTCGGCCGGGGTGACGTGCGTGGAGTGGGTGAAGACGGCCGGGTCCCAGACGTCGGCGTCGGTCGGGGCGACGTTGAAGTCACCGCTGACCGCCAGCGGGAGCCCGCCGGCCAACTCCGTCTCCAGCGCGTCGCGTAGCGCGGCGAACCAGGCCAACTTGTACGCGTAGTGCGGGTCGTCCGGCGTCCGGCCGTTGGGCACGTACACCGACCAGACCCGGACCCCGTCGCAGGTCGCGGAGATGGCCCGGGCCTCCGGGGCGGGAAAGCCGGGCTCGCCGGCGAACCCGACCCGGACGTCGTCCAGCCCGACCCGGGACAGGATGGCGACCCCGTTCCACCGGCCGTCGCTGTGGCTGGCCACGCTGTAGCCCAACGTGCCCACCTCGGCCACCGGGAAGGCGCCGTCGGGGCACTTGGTCTCCTGCAGGCAGACGACGTCCGGCCCGGTGTCGGCCAGCCACTCCAACAGTCGGGGTAGGCGGGCCTTCACCGAGTTGACGTTCCAGGTCGCCAGGCGCATGCCTCCAGCCTGCCGCATCCGCCGCCGCTACGCCGGGTCAGCCGGCCGGGGTGTCGCCGGGACGGGTCTGTTCGGCCAGGAACCGTTCCAGTTCCGCGCCGAGTTCGTCGGCCGTCGGCAGTGGTCCGGCGTCCGGGGCGAGCAGGCTCTTCTCGCCCCGACCTCGGGCGAACGCGTCGTACTGCTCCTCCAGGGCCTGGACCAGGGCGGCGGCGTCGTCGGTCTGGGCGACCTGCCTGTCGATCTCCACCCGAACCACCTCGGCGGCCGAGCGCAGCCCGTCACCGGGCAGCAGCAGGCCGGTGCTGCGGGACACCGAGGTGAGCAGCACCTCGGCGGCGGCCGGGTACTCGGTCTGCGCCACGTAGTGCGGCACGTGGGCGGCGAAGCCCAGCGCGTCGCGACCCTGCTCGCCGAGGCGGAACTCCAGCAGGTGGCCGACGCTTCCGGGCACCTGGACGCGTTGCAGCCAGGGCTCGTAGCCGGAGATCAGTTCCGGGCGGGTGGCGTGCGCGGTCACCCCGGTCGGACGGGTGTGTGGCACCGCCATGGGGATGGAGTTGAGCCCCACGGTGAGCCGGACGTCCAGCCGGGCGGCGAGCCCGGCGACGGCGGCCACGAACCGTTCCCACTGCAGGTCCGGCTCGGGGCCGGTGAGCAGCAGGAACGGTGTCTCGTCGTCGTCCTGCAGGAGGTGCAGCTCCAGCGAGGGGGCATCGATGCTCTCCCAGTGGTCCTCGACGAAGGTCATCACCGGTCGTCGCGATCGGTAGTCGAAGAGCTGGTCGACGTCGAAGGTGGCGATCGGCCGGCCCTCGAGCGAGGTGAGCAGTTGCTCGCGCGCCAGCCGGCTGGCGTTGCCGGCGTCCACGAACCCGGTGAGGGCCTGGATCAGGACCGGTTGCCCGAGGTCGGGCAGATCGTCGGTGAGCTGGTAGAGCTCGTGTGGGTCGAGCACCGGTGCGGACCTCCCTGAAATGTGCCTGCGGGGTGCCGTCGCGACGGAGGGCACCCGTTCGGGCAACGTACCCGCCATCCTGGCGCATTCCTGCTCCGGGCGATCCGCCGCCCGGGGGATGGGCATGACCGGACTAATCAGCTGTTTTCATCGCGAGGCGGGTCCGGCGGGCCGATCGGTGGAGATCCGGTTCAGCCCAAAGGCCGAGTTTGTCGATCATGTCGGGTCCGAGAGTCGGATGTGGCTCCCTGTCCCCGGCCGGGTCGGCCTGCGGGAAATGCCGGCTTCATCCGGTACGCGAGGTCCGTTCCTCGGGCGGGTCGACCCGACCCTGTCGTCCACCGGAGCGGACCGGATGTGTGGCGATGGCCACGTGATCACCGTGCGTGATCGGCGTTTCCACCTGCCTAGCCTCGGTTGATGCGTGACGACGGCACCCTCGACGACCCGTACGCC
>NZ_JBSFBM010000380.1:0-5907 GCF_053592955.1 Micromonospora sp. NPDC002411
CCAACCCGATGTCCGGAGGCGGCATGGCCGGGTGGAGCATGCTCCGGTCGATGCGCAACCGGGACGAGGTCGCCACCCACCGGCTCAAGCGCGGCGTGGCCCGCCGCATCGTCGCCTTCGCCCGGCCCTACCGGCGCGACATCGTCGTCTTCCTGGCCACCGTGGTGCTGGCCGCCATCATCGGTGTGGCCACCCCGGTGCTCGCCGGTGACGTGATCAACGCGATCAACCGGGGCGGCACCGAGGCCGGCCGGCTCGTGGTGCGCCTGGCCCTGTTCATCGCCGCGCTGGCGGTCGCCGACGCGCTGCTCTCCCTCGCCCAACGGTGGTATTCGGCCCGGATCGGCGAGGGCATCATCTTCAACCTGCGCACCCGGGTCTACGACCACGTGCAGCGGATGCCGTTGCAGTTCTTCACCCGTACCCAGACCGGCGCCCTGGTCAGCAGGCTCAACAACGACGTGCTCGGCGCCCAGCGGGCGTTCACCTCCACCCTGTCCGGCGTGGTCAGCAACGTCATCCAACTGGTGCTCACCGCGGCGGTGATGTTCACCCTCTCCTGGCAGATCACCGCGCTCTCGCTGGTGCTGCTGCCGATCTTCATCATCCCGGCCCGTCGCGTCGGTCGGCGACTGGCCGACATCACCCGGGAGGCGTACAACCTCGACGCCAAGATGAACGCGACGATGACCGAGCGGTTCGGGGTGGCCGGCGCGCTGCTGGTCAAGCTCTTCGGTCAGCCCGAGATCGAGGCACGCCGGTTCGCCGGTCGGGCCGAACGGGTCCGTGACATCGGCATCCAGTCCGCCATGTACTCCCGCACGTTCTTCGTGGCGATGCTGCTGGTGGCCTCGCTGGCGCAGGCCCTCACCTACGGCCTCGGCGGTTGGCTGGCGGTGACCGGCGGCGTCAGCGCGGGCACCGTCGTGACGCTCGCGCTGCTGCTCACCCGCCTGTACGGTCCGCTCACCGCGCTCTCCAACGTCCGGGTGGACGTGATGAGCGCCCTGGTCTCGTTCGACCGGGTCTTCGAGGTGCTCGACCTCAAGCCGGGCATCGTGGAGAAGCCCGACGCGGTGCCGGTGCCCCGAGGGGCCGGCCGGGTCGACTTCCGCGACGTGCGATTCCGCTACCCGAGCGCCGCCGAGGTTTCCCTCGCCTCGCTGGAGGAGGTCGCCACGCTCGACCGCACCGTCAACGAGCCGGTGCTCAAGGGCGTCTCGTTCAGCGTGGAGCCGGGGCAGATGGTCGCGCTGGTCGGCCCCTCCGGCGCCGGCAAGTCGACGCTCTCGATGCTCATCTCCCGGATCTACGACGTCAGCGACGGCCAGGTGCTGGTCGGCGGTGTGGACGTACGCGACGCGACGCTGGCGTCCCTGCGCGACGAGATCGGTGTGGTCACCCAGGATTCGCACCTGTTCCACGAGACGATCGCCGAGAACCTGCGCTACGCCAAGCCGGACGCCACCGACGACGAGATCTGGGCCGCGCTGGCCGGCGCCCAGGTGGCCGACCTGGTGCGGGCACTGCCCGACGGGCTGGACACCACCGTCGGGGAACGCGGCTACCGCTTCTCCGGCGGCGAGAAGCAGCGCATCGCGATCGCCCGGCTGCTGCTCAAGGCACCGTCGATCGTGATCCTCGACGAGGCGACCGCCCACCTGGATTCGGAGAGCGAGGCGGCGGTGCAACGGGCGTTGGCGGTGGCATTGACCGGGCGTACCGCCCTGGTGATCGCGCACCGGCTCTCCACAGTGCGCGACGCCGACCAGATCCTGGTCCTGGACGGTGGGCGGGTCGTCGAGCGGGGCCGGCACGACGAACTGGTGGCCGTCGGCGGGCTCTACGCCGAGCTGTACCGGACCCAGTTCGCTGTCGCCGACTCGCCCACCCCGTTCGTCGACGCAACCGGCCCCGAGCCGGTGGTCATGCCGCTGGGCACCTACCGCGCCGACGAGGTGCTTCCGCCCGCCGCCGCGAACTGAGCCCGGGTCGGCCGCTCGTCGTCGACGTCGTGTCGGTCGCTTGCTCTACGGTGTGCGCCGTGCAGACGTACCGAAACCTGCCCGTGCCCGCCGTCGCGGAGGTGGGGTGGTGACCCACCTCCTCAGGTGCCTGAGCCTCGGCGACGTGTCCGCCGTCGGCGCGCTGCTGAGCACGTTGGACGAGCCGGCCCGCCGGGCGCTCGGCGACGAGCTGACAGCCCATGTGCGACGTCGGCGGGACACCTGGTGGGTGGACAAGGAGGCGACCGCCCTGGCGGTGGCCGCGGTGGGCACGTTGAGCACCGCCACCAAGACCGCGGCCCTGCTCGGCCGGCGGTCGGTCGAGCTGGGCAACGCCGACCCGCAGCCGGTGATCGCGGCGGCACGCCTGCGGGGTGTGCCCTGGTTGGCGGAGGTGGCGTACCGGCTGGCCGAGCGGTTGCCCCGCAGCCGCTCGTGGGACGGTTGGCACTTCATCGCCGGGCTGCTGCTGGCCGAGAAGGCACCGCCGCCCACGGCTGACGCGTTCGTCGCCGGCTGGGCACAGTCGCTGTGGATGGCGCGATTCGAGAGCCGGCCGCAGACCCTTGTCGACCGGCTCCGCGCCGACCCGTACCTGGACGCTCTGCTGCCCCGGCTGTTCGAGGTGGACGGGATCGGCACCGACCTGACGTTCAACGGCGCCGGGCAGGGAGTGCCCCCGGCGTTGGTCGCGCTGGCGACGGAGGGGCGACTCGACCGGTCCACGCTGCTCGACGGGGTTCTCGGCCGCCTGTTGCGCGGCGATCGGCCGACCGCCCTGCGTCCGTTCCTCACCCTGCACGACCTGCTGGCACCCACGCCGGCCGAGGTGACGGCGCGGGCGAGCGCGTACCTGCGGCTGCTCGCCGACGCGCCGGGGCCGGTCGCCGGCCTGGCGCAGCGGGCGCTGCGTGACACGGGCGGCGACCTGGACCTCGAGTCGGTGGTGGACACCGCGCGGGTCGTGCTGGGTCGGCCGGAGAAGGCGCTGGTGCGCGCCCAGTTGTCCTGGTTGGACCGACTGGCCCGGCAGAACCCCGACCGGGCGGCCGACATCGCCGAGGCCCTGGCGTCGGGTGTCGCCCAACCCTCCGCCGATCTGCGGGACCGCGCGCTGGCCCTGGCGCAGCGACACGGCCACCGGCCGGTCGCCACCGTCGCAGTGGCGGTGGCCGGCGACGAACTGCCGCCGCCGGTGTCGCCCGCGCTCGTGCCGCCGCCGATCACCGACGTGGACGAGCTTATGGAGGAGATCACCGGGCTGCTCGGTCGGCAGTGGCCCGCGCTGACGCTGGAGCGGGTCCTCGACGGGCTGGTCCGACTGGCCACCCGCGAACGGGACGGGCTGGCGGTTGCCCTGCCACCGGTGCTGCGACGCGCGGAGATCCGCGCGCACAACGGCAGCTGGGCGGCGTTCAACCTGAGAGCCCAGTTCAACGGTGTGCTGCTGGCCGTCGCCGCGCCGACGGAGGCTCACCATCGGCGCGACCAATGGGCCCGCATCCTCGGCCAGTCGGTGACCTGGAGGGACCGGCTCTTCCGACGCCGGTCGACGGTCGAGCCGTCCAGGCAGCCTCCGCTCACGCAGCTCTACTGCGCCCGGCTCGCCGAGATCGGGCAGCGTCTGGACGGCGCTGACGACCCCGGGCTGCTGGCCGCCCCGACGTCCACCACCGGTGCCGTCGACCCGGCGGCCCTCTACGAGCGGTTGGACGCGCTCGGCGACCGGCCGGTCTGGCGGTGGGATCTCACCCAGGCCCTGCTGCGGCTGCCCGTCGGCGTGGACGACGCCCTAGCCACCCGCGCCGCGGCGCTCGGCACGCCAGCCGGGGACGAACTGGCCGGTTGGCTTCGCGGGGAAGCCCTACCGGCGCCCGTGCAGGAGGTGGTCACCGTCGGCCGGCGCGAGCGTCGCCACGGGTTCGACTACGGCTACGACCACCTGCCCGTGCGGCGTACCCTCGTCGCGACCAGTCCGCCGGAGGGCGTGGCGGACCCGATCGGCCTGCTCACCGTGCCGGTCCGCCCGGTCGGGCAGGGGCCCGCCGACTGGAGTGACCTGTGGCCGGCGTTGCTGCCGGGGCATCGGGGTCTGGTCGCCGCTCGCCTGCTTCCGGGTGTCGCCAGCGCGGCGCAGGAGGACGCCGAGGGGCTCGGCGCGGTCCTGCCGCAACTCGCCGAGTGCACAGGCGTCGGCGGTCCGGCCGTCGACCTGGCGCTGGCGTACGGGTTGTGCGCCCGACACGAGGCGGACCGGGTCGCCGCCCTCGACGCTCTCCTGATGCTGGCCTCAGGCGGTGAGCTGGACGCCCCGGGCGTCGGAGGTCAGCTGGGCACGTTGGCGGCGGACAACCAGGTGACGCTGACGCGGGCGGTGACACCCCTGCGGGACGCGGTCGCGGCCGGTGCTCGGCTGAGTGTGTGGCGGCTCCTCGCCGCGGCGCTGTCGCCGTTGCTGGCCGGGCCGACCGCACCGCGTGGCACGCCCGACCTGCTCGCCCTGGCCGCCGAGACGGCCGGCGTCACCGGCGTCCGCATCGAGGTGCCAGGGCTGGTGGAGGTGGCGGCGCGCGGCGGCACGAGCCGGTTGGTGAAGGAGGCCCGCCGGCTGCACACCGCGTTGACCACCTGACCGGCCGGCGTTCGTCAGGTCGTCGCGGGCATGCGGCGGTCCGGTAGCTCCGTCGCCATCCGCAGCTCGGCGAACGCCAACCCCAGCGTGACCGGTGTGAAGTGCGCGTTCAGGCCGCTCGGGTTCGGCAACACCCAGAGCCGGGCGTCGGCCAGCGTCTCCGACTGCGGCCCGAAGGTGGCCTTCGGCCGCTGAAAACCGATCCGGTACGCGGTCACCCCCACCACCGCCACCCAGCGCGGCCGGTGGCGGGCCACCTTGTCGGTCAGGATCGCCGCGCCGTTGAGCAGTTCCTCGGTGCTCAACTCGTCGGCGCGGGCGCTGGCCCGGGCCGCCATGTTGGTGATGCCGAGCCCGAGGGCGGGCAGCTCGCCCTGTTCGCTCGGGTGCAGCAGTCGGGGGGTGAGCCCGCCCGCGTGCAGCGCCGGCCAGAACCGGTTCCCGGGTCGGGCGAAGTGCCAACCGGTGGCGGCCGACCAGAGGCCGGGGTTGATGCCGACGAAGAGCACCTCCAGGCCCGGCGCGAGGACGTCGGGGATGGTCCGGTCCGCGGCGGCGGCCAGCTCCGCCCGGGTAGGCCGTGAGTGCCGGACGGTTGACGGGAGGCCCGGGTCTGTCGTCACAGCCCGCGCAGCGCGCCGCCGTCGACCGGCACGGTGATCCCGGTGAGGTAGCTCGCGGCGGGGGAGAGCACGAACGCGGCCACCCGACCGAACTCGGCCGGGTCACCGAGGCGGCGCAGCGGGATGCTGGCCTCAGCTTCGGAGCGGGCACGCTCCGGGTCGCCGGTGGCGGCGAACAGCTCCCGGTTGCGGTCGGTCATGATCCGGCCGGGCAGCAACCCGACCACGCGGACTCCGCGCGGACCGTAGTCGTCGGCGATGTCCTTGGCCGCACCGACCAGACCGGGCCGCAGACCGTTGGAGATGCCGAGGCCGGGCACCGGGCCACGGGCCGAGGTGGAGAGCACCAACCCGATCGCGCCGCCCTCGGGCAGCGCGGCGGCGACCGTGCGGACCGCGCGGATGGTGCCCAGGAAGACCGTCTCGAAGGAGAGCCGCCACTGCTCGTCGGTGATCGCCGCGGCGTTGCCCGCCGGCGGGCCGCCGACCGAGATCAACGCGCCGTCCAGCCGACCGAAGTGCTCCCGGGCCGCCGCGACGAGCTGCTCCGGCGCTCATCCCGGTCATCACCTTCCTCGGTGTGGAGCTGGGCAACCTGATGAGCGGCGCGATCATCACCGAGGGCGTCTTCAACATCCCCGGCGTG
>NZ_JBSFBM010000381.1:0-5904 GCF_053592955.1 Micromonospora sp. NPDC002411
CCTCCCAGCCGCGCGCCGCGGCGTTCATCGACCAGGCGGCCGAGCTGATGCGCGGTGCCGCGTACACCGCCTTCGACGGGGCCGTGCCGGAGCAGCCGGAGCACGGTGGTGTGGCAGCGACGTACGCCCACGTGACGGCCCCGTTGCGGCGGCTGGCCGACCGCTACGCCACCGAGGTGTGCCTGGCGCTGCACGCCGGTCAGCCGGTGCCCGACTGGGCCCGTGCCGCGTTGCCCCGGCTGCCGGAGGTGATGGCGAGCACCGACCGGACCGCCTCGGCGGCAGCCCGGGGCGCCGTCGAACTGGCCGAAGCCGCCGTGCTGGAGCACCGGGTGGGCGAAACCTTCGACGCGGCCGTCCTCGACGTCGACGCCCCGCCCAACGGCCGGTCCCGGCCCCGACCGCCGGGCGGCACCGTGGCCCTGGACGCCCCTCCGGTGCGTGCCCGCTGCCTCGGGCAGTTGCCGCTCGGTGAACGGGTCCGGGTCCGCCTGGTCACCGCCGACCCGGCGGCGCGCACCGTCCTGTTCGAGCTGGCCTGACCGCCCCGACCGGCGGCGGCCTGACGCGGTGCCGGACCGGACGGTTTGCGAGGATGAACCCATGGCATACGACGCGAGCACGCTCCCCGACGTGTCCGGGCTGACGGTCGGCATCATCGGTGGCACCGGCGACCAGGGGCGGGGCCTCGCCTACCGGTTCGCGCGGGCCGGGCAGACGGTGCTGATCGGTTCCCGCTCCGCCGAACGGGCCGCCGAGTCCGCCGCCGAGATCGCGGCCCTGCCCGGCGTGCCGGCCAACGGCAGTGTCACCGGCGCGGCCAACGACGAGGTGGCCCGACGCAGCGACGTGGTGATCATCGCGGTGCCGTGGGACGGGCACGCCGCCACCGTCGCCGCCCTCGCCGAGCCGCTCGCCGGCCGGATCGTCGTCGACTGCGTCAACCCGCTCGGCTTCGACAAGCAGGGCCCGTACGCGCTGACCGTCGCCGAGGGCAGCGCCGTGCAGCAGGCCGCCGCGCTCCTGCCCGACTCCCGCGTCTGCGCGGCGTTCAACCACGTCAGCGCCCCGCTGCTGGCCGACCCCGAGGTCGACCGGATCGACCTGGACGTGCTGATCTGCACGGAGGACCGCGAACTGGTCGACGTGGTCGGTGCGCTCGCCGCGCGGATCCCCGGCATGCGCGGCATCTACGCCGGCCGGCTGCGCAACGCCCACCAGATCGAGGCGTTCACCGCCAACCTGATCGCCATCAACAAGCGTTACAAGGCACACGCCGGCATCCGCGTCACCGACATCTGACCCGAGCGGCCTGATCCACTCCGGTTCTAGGAAGTCGCGGTGTCCTGGTGTCCGGGACACCGCGACTTCGGCTAACCCGAGTGGATCAGGCCGTGCCCGCTCTAGAAGGTGTGTTCGGCGGCGGGGAACTCCCCGCCTCGGACCTCGTCGGCGAACCGGCGGGTGGCGTCGGTGAGGGCACCGGCCAGGTCCGCGTACCGCTTGACGAAGCGTGGCGTCTTCCCGGTGCGCAGGCCGGCCATGTCCTGCCAGACGAGCACCTGCGCGTCGGTGTCCGGGCCCGCGCCGATGCCCACCGTCGGGATCGGCAGCTCGTTGGTGATCCGCTTGGCCACCTCGCCGGGCACCATCTCCAGCACCACGGCGAACGCGCCCGCCTCGGCCACCGCCCGCGCGTCGGCCAGCACCTCGTCGGCGGCGTCGCCCCGGCCCTGCACGCGGTAGCCGCCCAGGGTGTGTTCGCTCTGCGGGGTGAAACCGATGTGCGCCATCACCGGGATGCCGGCGCCGACGATCGCGGCGATCTGCGCGGCGCAGCGACGGCCACCCTCCAGCTTCACCGCGTGGCAGCCGCCCTCCTTCATGAACCGGACGGCGGTGCGCAGCGCCTGGGCCGGCCCCTCCTCGTAGGAGCCGAACGGCAGGTCACCCACGATCAGTGACTGCCGGGTCGCCCGCACCACGGCCCGTACCAGCGGAAGCAGTTCGTCGGCGGTGATCGGCAGGGTCGTCTCGTAGCCGAACACGTTGTTCGCCGCCGAGTCGCCGACCAGCAGCACCGGGACACCGGCCTGGTCGAAGATCGACGCCGTGTACTGGTCGTACGAGGTGAGCATCGGCCACCGCTCGCCGCGCTCCTTGGCGGCCATCAGGTCCCTGGTGCGGACCCGACGGGTGGCCGGGCCCCCGTAGAGCGCTGTCACCTCGTTCGGAGTGGACTCCACCATCTCTGTCTCCCTTCCTCGAGGCCGCCTGCGCGGTCCCCGGGTTCCGTCGCGATCGTCGCACCGCGAGACGGGGCGATGGCAGGGCCCAGTGCAAGATGTCACTCCACCGCGACGCGGGGCCGTCGCGTGCAGCGCCGCGAGGCGGTGCCGGGCCGTGCCACCGACCCGACACCCCACGGTGTACGGCTCAGCCGTGCTCGCGCCACCGGTTGGTGATCGGCAGACGGCGGTCCCGACCGAACGCCTTCATCGAGATCTTCGTGCCCGGCGCGGACTGCCGTCGCTTGTACTCGGCGGTATCCACCAGCCGCAGCACCTTGTCCACCACCGCCGGGTCGTGGCCCGACTCGACCAGCCCGTCACGGCCGAGGTCGCCGTCGACGTAGCCGATCAGGATCGGGTCCAGGACGTCGTACTCGGGCAGGCTGTCGCTGTCGAGCTGCCCCGGGCTCAGCTCGGCGCTCGGCGGCTTGCCGATCGAGTTCTCCGGGATCGGAGGGGTCTCGCCGCGCCGTGCCGCGTCCGTGTTGCGCCACTTCGCGAGTCGCCAGATCAGCGTCTTCCAGACGTCCTTGACCGGGTTGAAGCCGCCCACCGAGTCGCCGTACAGGGTGGAGTAGCCGACCGCCAGCTCACTCTTGTTGCCGGTGGTCAGCACCAGGTGGCCCTCCTGGTTCGACAACGCCATCAGGATCACGCCACGGACCCGGGCCTGCAGGTTCTCCACTGCCACACCGGACAGCGACAGGTTGGCCAGGAAGCCGTCCACCATCGGCTGGATCGGTTCGATGCGGTAGTCCAGGCCGGTGCGCTTGGCCAGGTCCGCGGCGTCCTCCCGGGAGTGTTCGGAGGAGTGCTGGCTGGGCAGCGACACCCCGACCACCCGGTCCGGCCCGAGGGCGTCGACGGCCAACGCGGCCACCACCGCCGAGTCGATGCCGCCGGAGAGACCGAGCACCACCGACGGGAAGCGGTTCTTGTTGACGTAGTCGCGCAGACCGAGGACCAGTGCCTGCCACACCTCGGCCTCGTCGGCCACGGGCTCGATCAGACCGCCGGTGGCGGCCGGGCCGGTCGGTGCGGCCGGGATGCCGTCGACAGCGCTGCGCACGATCCGCATGTCGTCCGCGACGGACTCGCCGGTCGGCAGGTCGGTGGCGGCCGGCAGCTCGACGTCGTGCACGAGCAGGTGTTCGACGAACTGGGGGGCCCTGGTGAGCAGGTCACCGTCCGCGGTGACGATCATCGAGTCGCCCTCGAAGACCAGCTCGTCCTGGCCGCCGACCATGTTCACGTACGCGATGGCGGCGCCCGCCTCGGCGGCCCGGCGGCGCACCAGCGGCAACCGGACATCGTCCTTGTTCAGCTCGTACGGCGAGCCGTTGATGTTGACCACCAGGCCGACGCCCGCGCGCCGGGCGGCGGCGAACGGACCCCCGGCCTGCCACAGGTCCTCGCAGATGGTCAGCGCGACGTCCACGCCGCCGATCCGCACCACGGTCAGCGCGTCCCCGGAGACGAAGTAGCGGTCCTCGTCGAAGACGCCGTAGTTGGGCAGGTGGTGCTTGAAGTAGCGGGCGGCGACGGTGCCCCGGTGCAGCAGCGCGGCGGCGTTGCGGGCGCCCCGGCCCGGCTCGGCGTCACCGCTGACCTGCGGTGGCCCGTCGGCGTCCAGGTAGCCGACCACGACCGGCACCTCACCGAGGCCGTCCGCGGCGAGGTCGGCCGCGAGCCGCTCCACAGCGGCCCGGGACGCGGCCACGAAGGAACGCCGGAAGACCAGGTCCTCGACCGGGTAGCCGGTGAGCATCATTTCCGGGAAGAGCACCAACTGGGCACCGGCATCGGCGGCCTGGCGAGTCCAGCTGCGGACCAGGTCGGCGTTTCCGGCGAGGTCGCCGACGCTCGGGTTGACCTGGGACAGGGCGAGACGCAGGGTGGGCATGTCCTCATCTTGCCCCAGCCTCCGCGGGTGATTCCCACCCCTCGGACGAGATGGCCGCCACGCTGCGGCGGGCGTATCCGCCGGGCGGTGAGGCCCGGGCTCGGCTTTGCGGCGGGGCGTACGTCCGTCGGGCGGGAGGTGAGGGGACGACCGGCGGCAGTTCGCGTAACGTCTGCGTAACCAGGCCCGGGAAGACTGGGCGATCAGGTCGGGTGCAGCCCGGCCAATGCGGACAAATGAGCGTCGCGAGGGGTTGGGGAAGTGGACCGTCAGCAGGAGTTCGTCCTCCGTACGCTGGAAGAGCGGGACATCCGGTTCGTCCGGCTGTGGTTCACCGACGTGCTGGGCACGCTGAAGAGCGTCTCGGTGGCGCCAGCGGAGTTGGAGGCGGCCTTCGAGGAGGGCATCGGCTTCGACGGCTCGGCGATCGAGGGCTTCGCCCGGGTCTTCGAATCGGACATGGTGGCGATGCCCGACCCGACCACCTTCCAGGTCTTCCCCTTCGAGGGCGGGGTCAGCGGCGAGAGCGCCCGGATGTTCTGCGACATCCTGCTGCCCGACGGTGGGCCGTCCTGGGCCGACCCCCGGCACGTGCTGCGCCGTGCGCTGTCGAAGGCGGCCGAGAAGGGCTTCACCTTCTACACCCACCCGGAGATCGAGTTCTTCCTGCTGGAAAACGGCCCGCAGGACGGCTCGGTGCCCACCCCGGTCGACACCGGCGGTTACTTCGAGCACACCACCCACGCCGTGGCCCGCGACTTCCGCCGTCAGGGTGTGCTGGCGCTGGAGCGCATCGGCATCTCGGTGGAGTTCAGCCACCACGAGGTCGCGCCCGGCCAGCAGGAGATCGACCTGCGCTACGCCGACGCCCTGACCACCGCCGACAACATCATGACCTTCCGGCACGTGGTGAAGGAGGTGGCGCTCTCCACCGGTGTGCAGGCCAGCTTCATGCCGAAGCCCTTCACCGACCAGCCGGGCAGCGGGATGCACACCCACCTGTCGCTGTTCGAGGGGGAGCGCAACGCCTTCCACGACAGCGGCGACCCGATGAAGCTCTCCAAGGTGGCGAAGTCGTTCATCGCCGGCCTGCTGGTGCACGCCCGGGAATACACGGCGGTCACCAACCAGTGGGTCAACTCGTACAAGCGGCTCTTCCCGCAGCACCTGCCCGACCGCATCACCGAGAGCCCGGCGTACGTCTGCTGGGGTCACCTCAACCGGTCCGCGCTGGTCCGCGTGCCCGCGTACGGCAAGCCCAACTCGGCCCGGGTCGAGGTCCGCTCGCTGGACTCGGCGACCAACCCGTACCTCGCCTTCGCGGTGCTGCTCGGCGCCGGTCTGAAGGGCATCGAGGAGGGGTACGAGCTGCCGCCCGGCGCCGAGGACGACGTCTGGTCGCTGACCAGCGCCGAGCGGCGCGCGATGGGATACGAGGCGCTGCCGGAGAACCTGGCCGAGGCGATCGACGTGATGGCGGAGTCCGAGTTGGTCGCCGAGGTGCTCGGCGAGCACGTCTTCGACTTCTTCCTGCGCAACAAGCGGGCCGAGTGGGAGCAGTACCGCCGCGAGGTCACCCCGTACGAGCGGCAGCGCTACCTGGCGCTGTAGGGCCTGTTTCATAAGGGCGGTCGAGCCGAGGCGGAGTCCGGGCGGCGATCCGGCAAGGCGCGGTGGGGTCCGGATACCGGTGTTGCCCTCGACGCCACC
>NZ_JBSFBM010000382.1:0-5854 GCF_053592955.1 Micromonospora sp. NPDC002411
CGTCGCGGCCCACCGCACCGAACGCGGTGATGTAGGCGACCTTGTCGATCTCACCGCCGGGCGGGTCGCCGCCGCTGTCACCGGTGTCGCCGCAGCCACCGGCCGCGAGAGCCACGGCCAACCAGGCCGCGACGAGCGTGGAGAAGCGCTTACCCATGCGGTGCCTCCAGCCTCCGGGCTCGCGACTCGTGGCCGACCCTGTCGAGGGGATCGGCGGGACGACGCGAGGTCGGCATCGATAGACGAGTTTAGATCAGGCGGGTGGTGCTCGTCTGTCCCGAGCCGGCAATGAGGTTGACGGGCAACGGGTTCTTGTTGTCTCCCCACAGTGGAGTATCAGCGTGGTTGCACCTTGAAATAGGCATGATCACCGATATGCTTGCGCTCGGCGGCTCCCGGCTCGTGACCGCCGCGCGCTCGACCGAGCGCACCCGCACGACCCCGCTCTCAGGGCTCACCGAGGAGCGCGATGCCTGACCCTCTGGTTCCCTCCGCCCGTGCCCGCGCCGTGGTCCGCGGTGCCTACGACACCCACGTCCACGTGGCCCCCGACGTGATGGCCCGACGCATCGACGACGTCGATCTGGCGCACCGTTGCGCCGAGGTCGGGCTGGCCGGTTTCGTCCTCAAGTCCCACTACGTGGCGACTGCCGAGCGGGCAGCGGTGGTCCGCAAGGTGGTGCCCGGCGTCGACGTCCTCGGTGCCGTCACCCTCAACGGGGCGATGGGCGGCATCAACCCGGTCGCGGTTGAGGTCGCCGCGCGCCAGGGTGCCCGGATCGTCTGGATGCCGACAGTGGACTCCGGAAATCAGCGGCGCAGCACCGCCACCGATCTGCCGGGCGCCACACCGGCGATGTGGGGCGCCTTCCAATCCGACCTGCACAGCCAGGGCATCGTGCCGGATCCGGTCGAGGTCGTCGACGACGAGGGGCGGGTCCTCGACCGCGTACGCCAGGTGCTGCGGGTGATCGCCCGGCACGACATCACGCTCGCCACCGGCCACCTGAGCGGCGCCGAGATCGCCGCCGTGGTCCGGGCCGCGACGCAGGAGGGGGTACGCCGCATCGTGGTCACCCATCCCGAGTTCACCTCGCAGCGACTGACGCCCGCGCGGCAGCGCGAGCTGGCCGAGGCGGGCGCCCTGTTGGAGCGCTGCTTCACGACTCCGCACTCGGGCAAGGTCGACTGGGCGGACCTGTTCGCCACCATCCGGTCGGTAGGTGTGGCGCACTCCGTCCTCTCCAGCGACCTGGGGCAACCGTTCAACCCGCCGGTGGAGGACGGTCTGGCGCTCTTCGCCGACCGCCTGTTCGACGCCGGCTTCACCGACGAGGAGGTCCACGTCATGGCGGTGGTCAACTCGCGCCGTCTGGTGACGCCGGCAGGAACGACGCCGGCATGAGCGGGCGGCGGATGCTGGTGGTGGGCGCCCACTCGGCCGACTTCGTCTGGCGGGCCGCCGGAGCCATCGCCATGCACACGCGGGCCGGCGGCGAGGCCGTCGTGTTGGCGCTCTCCTACGGCGAGCGGGGCGAGTCCGGCGAGCTGTGGAAGGACCCGCAGCAGACGGTGGAGAACGTCAAACGACTGCGGCACGCCGAGGCGGAACGGTCCGCCGCCGCGGTCGGCGCCCGGTTCGAGGCGTTCGACCTGGGCGACTACCCGCTTCGGATCCGGGACGAGGACATCGACCGGCTGGCGACGCTGATGCGCGAGTACGCGCCGCACGTGGTGCTCACCCACCCCGAGCGCGACCCGTTCAACCCGGACCACCCGACGGCGCACGCCGCGGTGGCGACGGCCCGGCAGCTCACCGCGGGCGCCGGAGTGTCCAGCGGCTTCCGAACCGCCCCGCCCTCGGAGTTCCTGGCCTTCGAACCCCACCAGCCCGAACTCTGCGGTTTCGTCCCCACCGTGTTCGTCGACATCACCGAGGCGATGCCGGCCAAGCGGGAGGCGATGGCGGCGATGGCGGCTCAGGGCTACCTGCGCGAGTACTACACCCAGCGTGCCGACCATCGTGGCAACCACGCCCGCCGGGTGACCGGTGACGCGACCATCCGGCAGGCGGAGGCGTTCCAACGGTTGATCCCGAACGTCGTGGTGGCACTGTGAACGCCGCCCACGACGCGGCGGACGTCGACCCCGCGGTGATCGAGACACTGGCCGCTGCCGGGGTGGCAACCGTGTACGAAGCCGCCGGCCGGCGTGGCCTGATCGACGTGGACCTCGTGCAGGTGGTGCCGGGTTCCCAGGTCGCCGGCGTCGCCCGGACCGTCGTCTGCGGCCAGGGCGACAACCGGGCAGTGCACGAGGCCATGACGCTCGTCCGCCCCGGCGAGGTGCTCGTGCTCACCATGCCCGAACCGGCCCCCGTCGCGCTGATCGGCGAGCTGCTGGCCACGCAGGCCAAGGTCGCCGGCGCGGCCGGCGTGCTGGTCGACGCCGCGGTACGGGACGTGGACGAACTTCGGACGCTCGGCCTGCCGGTCTGGGCCCGCTGGTGTCGGGTGCGCGGAGCCACCAAACGCGACAAGGGTTCGCTCGACGTGCCGGTGCCGGTCGGCGGTGCGACAGTCGAGCCGGGGGACATCATGGTGCTCGACGCCGACGGGGCCGTGGTGGTGCGGCGGACGAGCGCGGACGCCGTGGCCGCCGCGACGAGGAGCCGGACGGCCAGGGAGGCCCTACTGCGGTCCCGGCTGGAAGCCGGCGAGTTCAGCTACGACCTGCACGGGATGCGGACGGAGGACGAGCCCCGCGGGCGGTAGGACCGGGCGGACCGCCCGACCCCACCGCCCGACCCTGGTCAGCCCAGGTACTTCTCCCACGGGCCGGTGATGGCCAGGGTGAGGCCCGGGTCCTGCATGTTGACGAAGAGCACCTGGCCGTCGGCGCTGAAGGTCGGCCCGCAGAACTCCGAGTCGTTGAGCATGTTGCGGGCGATCGCGTACGTCGGGCCGCCCGGGATCGTGCTGAGCACGTGGGAGGCACCCTTGCCGTCCTCGGCGAGGACCAGGCTTCCCCACGGGGTGACGGTCACGTTGTCCGGGCCGTCGAAGGTGATGTCGGTGTACTTGACCGGCGTCCCCTCCTCGGCGGAGGTCTGGTGCGGGAAGTACGTCACCAGCTGGATGGTCTCGTCCTTGAAGTTGTAGAACCAGACCATGCCGTCGTGCGGCGCCGCGTCGGAGGGCAGGTCACCCTCGTCCCAGGCGTACGAGTTCACCACGTACACACCTTCGTCGGTGCTCCACACGCCCTCGAACTTGCGTCCGCGGGTGACCTGGCCGTCGGTGAACTGCTCGCGTACCGACGTGTGCCGCGCGTCGCGGTCCGGCACCTCGATCCACCGGACCGGGAAGGGGCGGCCCAGCTGGGCGGAGGTCAGGTAGGCGACGTCCGGCAGCACCGAACCGTCGTCCATGATGATCTGCATGGCGGCGAGGACGCCCGCGTTCGGCGCGAGGCGGGTCAGCACGCCGGGGCCGACCTTGACGCCGCGCGGCGCCGACCAGCGGTAGAAGAGGCCGTTGGGCTCGTCGGCGTCCTCGGACAGGTAGATGTGGGTGCGGTCCTTGTCGATCGCCAGGGCCTCGTGGGAGTAGCGGCCCAGGCACTTGATCGGCCGCGGGTCCGCGCTGCCGTCGGCCCAGACCTCGAAGACGTAGCCGTGGTCCTTCTGGTAGGTGCCGGTCCGGCCGCCCTCTTCCCACTGGTCGCCGGCGCGGTCCTCGGTCTCCTCGCAGGTCAGCCAGGTCCCCCAGGGGGTCGGTCCGCCGGCGCAGTTGGAGATGGTGCCGGAGAGGGCGACGAACTCACCCAGGTTCCGGCCCGCACGGTCGGTCTTGATCACGGTGCAACCGCCGGCGTCGACGGCGCCCGGGTCGTACACCGTTCCCTTGACGTGCGGTACGCCGAACTCGGCGCCCGGGTCGATCTCGTGGTTCTGGATCAGGGTGTACCGACCGTGGCCGGCGTCGTAGACGGCCATGCCGTCGTGGTCGGCCGGGGTCATGCCCTGGCCGCGGTCCAGCCGGGTGACGCCGGTCCGGGTGACCACCGTGTAGCTGAAGCCCTTGGGCAGGGCGAGGACGCCCTTCGGGTCGTCCACGAGCGGCGGGAACGGCACGTGGCCGGACGTGACCGGCGGGTGCGGGCGGCCCGGGCTGGCCTGCGCCAGCGACGGCAGACCGCCGGCGACGGCGAGGCCCACACCGGCGGCGGCGCCGCCGGCGAGGAAGGTACGACGAGAGGAAGGCACGTGATCAGCTCCTGGTCAGGACAAGTGCGACGAGTCGGAGCCAACCTGTGCGGACGAACAGCAACACGTCGCCGACGGGATCGGTCGGTGACATCGGGGTGAAGAAACAGGGCCGCCCGCGCCCCGACGTTTCCGGGGCGCACGGTGGGTAATCAGCCGCGCCCACCCAGTCGTACGGGGTGCATACCCCTCACGCGAAGGAGCCGATGGCCGTGTCAGATCAGAACATCACCGTTGTCCTCGTTCACGGCGCGTTCGCCGAATCGGCGAGTTGGAACGGTGTGATCGAGCGGCTCGGTGCCGGCTACTCCGTGGTGGCCGCCGCCAACCCGCTCCGCAGCCTCGCCGGAGACGCCGCCTACGTCCGGGACGTGGTGCGGGGGGTCGGTGGACCGGTCGTGCTCGCCGGCCACTCGTACGGCGGCATGGTCATCACCGAGGCGGCAGCGGGCGAGCCGATGGTGCGCGGCCTGGTCTACGTCAACGCGTTCGCCCCGGAGACGGGTGAGTCGGCGATAGCGCTGTCCGGCAAGTTTCCCGGCAGCACGCTCGCCGACACCCTGGTCTCCTACCCAGTGGCCAGTGGCGGAAACGAGGTGGCCATCGCGCAGGACGCCTTCCGCCAACAGTTCGTCGCGGACGTCTCCGAGGACACGGCGGCGTTGATGGCGCGGACCCAGCGGCCGATCACCGAGCAGGCGCTCGGCGAAGCGCTCTCGACGTCCGAGCCGCCGTGGAAGTCGTTGCCCAGTTGGTTCGTCTTCGGCGACGCGGACCGCAACATCCCGGTCGCCGCGCACCGCTTCATGGCCGAACGCGCCGGCGCCCGGGGCACCCGCGAGGTCGCCGGCGCCTCCCACGCGATGACGATGTCCCAGCCCGGCGAGGTCGCCGAGTCCATCATCGAGGCGGTACGGGGCGTCGGGGCTGGATAGCACCGGCGTGACCGGTTCGCGGCCCGGGCAGAATGGCGCGTGAACCCACCGACGACCAGCGACGTACGGCCCCAGCCGCGATTCCCGCAGCGGCAGGGGCCGTACGTCGTTGAAACCTTTTCCGGCGCGACGCAACCTGGCGGTCGTCGCGACCCGTCGAGGGTGCGGAGGAGGGAGCCTCGATGGCGGATGCCGAGGGTGAGTTCGTGGAGTACGTCTCCGCGCGACTGCCGAGTCTGCATCGGACCGCGTTCCTGATGTGCGGAGACGCCCATCTGGCCGACGACGTGGTGCAGCAGACGATAACGGCGTTGTACGTGAACTGGCGTCGGGTCAGCCGGGTGGACAACGTCGACGCGTACGTGCACCGGATGCTGGTCCACAAGCTCGTCGACGAGAAGCGGTTGAGCTGGGCGAAGGTCCGGCTGTTCGGTTCGGTGCCGGAGCCATCGCGTACGCCGGTCACACCACACGACGAGGTGGCCGAGCGGGACAGCGTGGTCAGCGCGCTGACCCGTCTGTCCCGCGGCCAGCGCACCGTGCTGGTCCTGCGGTTCCTGTGCGACCTGTCGCTGGCCGAGACGGCCGCGGCCATGGGGTGCTCCGAAGGCAATGTGAAGGCGCAGACGGCTCGGGCGCTGGCGGCGGTCCG
>NZ_JBSFBM010000383.1:0-5845 GCF_053592955.1 Micromonospora sp. NPDC002411
ATTCCCGCTGGCCCCGCTCTACACCTCGCACCACACCACGGTGCCGGACGGCGTACCCGGGCAGGCTCCGTTCACCCGGGGCGGTGGGGTCGGCGTCGCGGTCGGCCATCGGGTGGCGCGTGTTGGGTACGTCGCCCTTGGGGGTGTTGTGTTCGACGTAGATGGCGGGGACGTCACGTCCGGGGCGGCGACGCAGCCACTCCTGCGCCCGGTCGATCTCCTCCGGTCGTTGCAGGATGACCAGGTCGACGTCGGTGCCGGGCAGATCCTCAGGGGTGACCTCGACCGCGCTGTCCGGCCAGGGGTAGGTGCGGGCCCGGCCGAGGCCGTAGGGGCCGCGGTCGGGTGTGGTGGGGATCAGATAGCGGTGGCCGCCGTGCACGAACGATGTGGTCCAGGATCCGTGCACGTGCCAGAGCAGGATGTTCATCGGCCGCCACCACCAAGAACGGCGAGCATCCGCAGCGCGTCGACCACAGCGTCCGGGTCGACGTCGCTGAGGCAGGGGTGGCCGGGGACCGGGCAGCTGGCGGCCCGGGTGTCCCGGCACGGCGCGGTCGCGTCGCCGATCCGGACGGTGGGCACCCGGTAGGGGCCCCACTGACCGAACGGGACGGTCGGCGCGAAGAGGCTCACCACCGGCACACCGGCGGCGGCGGCCAGGTGCGCCGGCCCGGTGTTGCCGACGACGACAGCGCTGGCGTCCGCCACGATCCTGGCCAGGCCGGCCAGGTCGGTTCGTCCACCCAGGTCGGTGCCACCCGCCGCCGCGACCCGGGCGGTGACCTCACGCTCGTCGGGGCCGCCGGTGACCAGCACCCGGTGCCCGGCGGCGGTCAGCGTTGCGGCGATCCTCGTCGCGACGTCGGGCGGGCAGGCCCGGCTCGACGCGGCCGAGCCGGGGTGCAGCACCACGTACCCCGGGTCGCCGAGATCGGACGGACGCCCCGCCACGACGTCGTGGCGGAGCCGGAGCACCGGCTCGTCGCCGTCGGGCAGCCGGTGTCCGGCGGCGGCGGCGAGAGAGAGGGCGCGTTCGGGTTCGGGGACGCCCACCGGCACCCGGTGTCGGACGTCCAGCAGCGAGCCCGGGTAGTCGTCGCTGATCGCCGCGATCCGGCCGATCCCCGCCATCCGCAGCAGCAGTGCCAGCGGCAGTGCGGACTGGTGGAACGAGGTGAAGACCACCGCCTGGTCGGCGCCGACCGCGCCGAGGCGGGCGATCAGGCTCCGCATGTCCTCCGGGTCGACAGGTGCCGGGGTGCTGTCGATCCAGGGCAGCGGGTGCTCGATGATCTCGTCGACGCCGGGCAGCAGATCGGCGGCGGCACGGCCCCGCGGCCCGCACAGCAGCACCACCCGCTGCGCCCCGGCCGCGACGGCGCGGATCGCCGGCCCGGTCACCAGCACGTCCCCCGCCGAGTCCGATCGGACCACCAACGCGGTCCGCACCGGCTCGCCGGGCGGGGCGGTCGGCAGCACGGCCCGTTGACGGCGCAGGATCTCGTCCACCGCCGCCGGCAGGTCGGTGGCCGTCCACCCGGCGGCGGCGACCTCCTCCGGTCGGGTCACCGGAGTGGGCACCAGGACGCCCGTCGCCCCGGCGGCCAGTGCGGCCGCGACGTCCCGGCCGATGTCGCCCACCATCACGCACCGGGACGCGGTGGTGCCCAGTTCGCGGGCAGCGGCGTGCACCAGGCCCGGTGCCGGCTTACGGCAGTCGCACCGGTCCTCGTCGTCGTGCGGGCAGACCAGCCAGGCGTCGAACCGGCCCAGCAACTCCTCGACGCGGGCGTGCACCGCCCGCATCTGCTCCCCGGTGAAGTAGCCCCGGGCCAGACCCGACTGGTTCGTGACCACCGCCAGCCGCAGCCCGGCCGCCCGCAACCGGTCCAGCGCGGCCCGCGCTCCCGGCACCGGTCGCACCTTTTCCGGGTCGCCGTTGTACGGGACGTCCTCGATCAGCGTGCCGTCGCGGTCCAGCAACACGGCGTCGTACAGGACGGGTCGGGGGCTTCCGGTGGTGTGGCGCAACCCGGCCGAACCGGCGCGGTCAGCAGCGGCGTAAACCGGGGCTGACCTGCGCTGATACGGATCCTCCTGGTCCTGTCGCACAGCCGGCGGGTTCCCTGCGCCCCGAGGAGTAAACGTCGTCGCCGAGGGGGTGGGCCAGCGCCACCAGCGGCGCCCCGCGTCGGCCTTACCCGCCGCCCCGGAGAAGCTAACCCGCCGGTCGTTAGCGCCGCCCCGGCGTGGGTACGGGAATCCAGTGGCGATTGTGGAGAAAGTGATCCAAGCTCCCGCGCAGCAGGTGTTCGACGTGCTGGCCGACGGGTGGACGTACAGCGACTGGGTGGTCGGCACGGCACACATGCGCGATGTCGACGACACCTGGCCCCGGGTGGGCAGCCAACTGCACCACCGGGCCGGGCCGTGGCCGTTCTCGCTGCAGGACGCGTCGACGGTGCTGGTCTGCGAACCGCCGCACCGACTCGTGCTGAAGGCCGGCCTCTGGCCGGCGGGTGAGGCGATAGTGGCCTTCACGCTGGAACCGGTCGGCGAGGACGCCACCCGGGTGCGCATCGGGGAGGACTTCGCCGCCGGCCCGCTGCGGTGGCTCCACAACAAGCTCAACGACCTGGTGCTGCATCTGCGCAACCGGGAGACGCTGGACCGGCTGGCCGACATCGCCACCCGGCAGAAGGGGTGACCGTGGCGCAGACCGTGGTGGTGACGGGCGCGAGCGCCGGCGTCGGTCGGGCCGTCGCGCACGCGTACGCGGCTCGGGGCGCCCGGGTGGCGCTGCTGGCACGGGGTGAGGCGGGCCTCGCCGCCGCCGAGCGGGAGTGCCGGCTGCGCGGCGCGACGGACGTCCGCGTCTACCGGGTCGACGTGGCCGACGCGGGGGCGGTGCAGCAGGCCGCCGACGACGTGGTGCACCGGTGGGGCGGCATCGACCTGTGGATCAACAACGCCATGGCGTCGGTGTTCGCGCCCGCCTGGGAGATCCCGGCGCGCGAGTTCCGCCGGGTCACCGAGGTCACCTACCTGGGCACCGTGCACGGCACCCTGGCGGCGCTGCGACACATGCGGGCGCACGGGCGGGGCACGATCGTGCAGGTGGGCTCCGCGTTGGCCTACCGGGGGATCCCCCTGCAGTCGGCGTACTGCGCGAGCAAACACGCGGTGCAGGGCTTCAACGACTCGCTGCGCGCCGAGCTCCTGCACGACTGCCCGGGGGTGAGGCTGTCGATGGTGCAGCTGCCCGCCATCAACACGCCGCAGTTCTCCTGGGTCCGTACCCGGCTGCCCCGGCATCCGCAGCCGGTGCCGCCGATCTTCACGCCGGAGTTGGCCGCGCGGGCCGTCGTCTGGGCCGCCGAGCGCGGCACCCGGGAGCTGAACGTGGGCGGCCCGACGTGGCAGGCCCGGCTGGCCGACATCCTGTTCCCCGGGCTGCTCGACCGGAAGCTGGCCCGCGACGGCTACGACAGCCAGCAGACCGACGAGGAGATCGATCCAGCCACCTGGCGGGACAATCTCGACCATCCCGGCGACGAGGACACGGACCGGGGCGCGGCGGGCGTCTTCTCCGACCGGGCACACGACCGCTCGGCGGCGCTCTGGGTCGGCACCCACAAGCCGGCGCTGACCGGGATCGCACTCACCGTCGCGGCTCTGACCCTCGCCGCCGTCACACGACGCAGGCGCTGAGGGTCTTCGTGGGCGCTGGCCTGGCAACCCCGCGGCCACTGGACCCATGATCGGACACCGCGTGCCACCGGCTCCCGCAACGCCCGGAAGGGGTGCCTCTTCAACCCGAATGCGACAACTCGATACCCTTTCCCTGAGCCCCATGTCCGCAAACCGAGGATGCCCGCATGATCGAGCCTGTGCAGCTGCCGTCGCCGTGGCGGGACGTACGCCTGACCGTCGTCGTTCCCACCTACAACGAAGCGGGAAACCTGCCCACGCTTGTGGAGCGGCTCCTCGCACTGCCGCTGCCCGGCCTGCGCATCCTCGTCGCCGACGACAACTCCCCGGACGGCACCGGTGAGGTGGCCGACAAGCTGGCCATCGAGCACCCGGAGCGGATCGAGGTCGTCCACCGCGCCGGCAAGGAGGGCCTCGGCCGGGCGTACGTCGACGGGATGGGACGGGCGCTCGATGGTGGCGCCGAGTACGTGGCGCAGATGGACGCCGACCTGTCGCACCCGCCGGAGGCGCTGCCGGGCATGCTGGGCGCGCTGCTCTCCACCCAGGCCAGCGTGGTGATCGGTTCCCGCTACGTGCCGGGCGGCGAGCTGGACGAGAACTGGCCGCTGTACCGCCGGGCCCTCAGCGGCTGGGCGAACCTTTACGTGCACACCCTGCTGCGGGTGCGCATCCGGGACCTCACCGCCGGCTTCAAGATCTGGCGGGCCGACGCGCTGCGGAACATCGACCTGAACCGGGTGCAGTCCAACGGCTACAGCTTCCAGGTGGAGATGCACTACCTCGCGACCAAGCTGGGGCACACCATCCTGGAGGTGCCGATCCGCTTCGAGGAGCGCAAGGAGGGTGCGTCCAAGATGACCACCGCGACCAAGGTGGAGAGCGCCCTGATGCCCTTCCGCCTGCGCAGCAAGCACCGCAACATCACCACCAACTGAACCCGTTCGGCCCTCTCGCGATCAAGAGGTTCGCGTCACCGGCACCCCGGAATCTGACGCAAACCTCTTGATCACCGTAGGCGAGGACCGACGGCCGGGCCGGGCGGGTCAATCGGGGTAGACAGCTCGGTGGGCCGTTGCGATGGCTGCGGCGTACGCCCGGCCGGTCAGGGCCCGGTCGCGGGCCAGCGCCGCGCGGGCCGCGTTCGCGCCGGGCGCGCCGTGCACCCCGCCGCCGGGATGCGCCGACGCACTGGCCAGGAAGAGCCGGTCCACCGGAGTGTCCGCCCGGCCCAGGCCCGGGATCGGGCGCAGGAACAGCTGTTGGTACGCGGCGGCGGTGCCACCGCCGAGGGTGCCGCCGACCAGGCTCGGGTTGCCCTTCTCCAGGTCGGCCGGGCCCGCCACGTGCCGGCCGACGACGAGCTGCCGGAAACCCGGTGCCGCCGCCTCCAACACGTCCTCCATGCGCTGCACGTGACCGGCGACGTCCTCGGCCCGCCAGTCCCGACGAAACGGCAGGTGGGTGTACGACCAGAGCGACTCGGTGCCCGGCGGGGAGTGACTGGGGTCGGCCACGGACATCTGCCCGAGCAGCAGGAACGGGTCACGGGGCAGTTCGCCTCGGGCCAGCTCGCTCGCGTACCGGGTCAACCCGTTCAGGTCCGCGCCCAGGTGCACAGTGCCGGCGCCGGCCAGCTCGCGGTTGATCCAGGGCATCGGCGCGGACAGCGCCCAGTCCACCTTCAGCGTCGAACCGTCCCAGCGGAAGTGCGCCAGGTCCTCCACCAGCCGTGACGGCAGCGCTGCCGCACCGACCAGGTCGAGGTAGAGCGCCGGCGCCGGCACGTCGGCGAGGACGGCCCGTCGGGCCCGCCACAGCGCACCGCCGACGGTGCGGACCCCCATGGCCCGGCCGCGGGCGGTGAGCACCCGGTCGACGTGGGCGCCGTAGAGGATCACCCCACCGCGCTCCTGCAACCGAGCCACCAGCGCGTTGGTAATCTGCTGTGCGCCGCCCTCGGGCACCGGCCAACCGATCTGCTGGCCGAGCATGGCCAGCAACCAGCCGTACACCCCGGAGCCGGCCTCCTCCGGGGCCAGCGATAAAGCAACTTCGGGCCGGCTCTCCTGGTGGCGGGGGGACGGCGGCGACGGCGCCAAGCGCAACCTCGGTCTGATCGGGGTGCTGG